>DAIMJK010000027.1:1603-16784 GCA_036722245.1 Lysobacterales bacterium | reverse complement strand
ACCTTGGCCGTCCAGATCACCGCGCCGATGCCGGTGGTGACGCCACAGCCGATGTAGCAAACCTTGTCGAAGGGGGCATCCGGCCGGATTTTCGCCAGAGCAATCTCCGGCAACACGGTGAAATTGGCGAAGGTGCTGCAGCCCATATAGTGGTGCAGCGGCTTGCCATTGAGCGAGAAGCGGCTGCTGCCATCGGGCATCAATCCCTGGCCCTGGGTGCCGCGGATCGCCTGGCAAAGGTTGGTCTTGGGATTCAGGCAGTACTCGCACTCGCGGCATTCCGGCGTGTACAGCGGGATGACATGATCACCCTTCTTCAGAGACTTCACGTCCGGCCCGACCTCGACCACCACCCCGGCGCCCTCATGACCCAGGATGGTCGGGAACAGCCCTTCCGGATCGGCGCCGCTGAGCGTATAGGCATCGGTGTGGCACAAGCCGGTCGCCTTGATCTCGACCAGCACCTCACCGGCCTTCGGGCCCTCCAGATCGACCATCTCGATGGCAAGCGGTTCGGAAGCAGCGAAGGCAACGGCGGCGCGGACTTTCATTGGTGGATTTCCTCGGTGGCGGGAGGCATGAGGCGCAATATACCTTCCCCCGAGGGCCCAGGGCTCAGGGCCCAGGGCCCAGCGGCGCCGGAATCTTCGTCAACAGTTGCTGTACCCGAGCTCGCAGATCGGCCAACTCCGCCGGTTCCAACGTGGTCAGGCAGGCGATCGCGTGTGGTACGCCCTCGGCGCGCGCTTTCAGCGCGGCACCTGCCGCTGTCGGTCGAACCAGCACCCGGCGTTCGTCGCTGGCGCTGCGCTGGCGCTCGACCAGACCGGCGGTCTGCAGGCGCTTGAGCAGCGGAGTGAGGGTGCCGGAATCCAGATGCAGCATTCGGCCGAGTTCGCCGACACTCTGCTCGCCAACCTGCCACAGCACCAGCATGACCAGGTACTGCGGGTAGGTCAGACCGAGCGGATCGAGCAGCGGTCGGTACAGGCGCTGGATGCGGTTGGCGGCCGCATACAGCGCGAAGCACAACTGCTGCTCCAGATGCAGCGCCGAGTCGCTGCTCCGTCGCGCAGTCATTGACTGGCCATGCCGATCAAACCGCCGAGGCGGTCACGTCAACCGGGATATTGCCGCGGGTCGCCTTGGAGTACGGGCAGACCTGATGGGCGCCCGCGGCGAGTGCATCGGCGGTGGCCTGATCGACACCGCCGACCTTGGCGTGCAGCCGCACCGCCAGACCGAAGCTGGTCTCGTCCTTGCCGATGTCCACCTCGGCGTCGATCGACGCACTGCTGATCGCGATGCCACGGGTCCGCGCGACCAGACGCAAGGCGCCTTCGAAACAGGCGGCGTAGCCAGCGGCAAACAGCTGCTCGGGGTTGGTCGCGCCACCCTTGCCGCCGAGTGCAGTCGGCAGTTGCAACGCCAGGTCGACGAAGCCGTCATCGCTGCGAACCTGGCCTTCACGGCCACCTACGGCGGTGGCACGAGCGGTGTAGAGAGGGGTCATGGGGTGGCTCCGGTGTGAGTGAGGCGCAGATTATAAATTGGATTCAATCTAATTGTACACAATTTATTTTGAGCAGCAGGGGCGAAGCTGTAGCCGATACCGGGTCGTACTCGTACTCAGCACCGCGGTATTCGTACTCGATGCCCATGGCCGCGGCAGTGGTGAGAATCTGCCGGACCGCTTTTCCAACGAACATGGTAGTCACCAGACCAGCCTTGGCCTGTTCCGAACCGGCGAGACCTATCACGGCGGCAATGGCTACTCGCTGCGCTGAGCCAAAAACGGAACCCCGAGTTGCACTCGGGCAAGGAAGCCGGGTGAAGCGCTGTGGCGGGTCGCCCGAGTGCAACTCGGGGTTCCTTTCCCAGCCACTGGGCGAGTGCGGCCCGAGTGCAACTCGGGGTTCCGAATGGGCTCCTCGGCCAACCTGCTCAATCCTCGTCGGGCACACCCGGTAGCAAGTGCTGACGCACCAACTGGCCCGACACGCCGGGCAGGTGGGCGAGTTGGCGGGCCAGGCGCAGGGGCAGGTCGATTTCCAGCTGCCAGCCGTCGGCGCCGGCTTCGTGTTCGCTGCGGATCGCGCCGTGGCTGAGCAATCTTGCACGCAGGGCAGCCGCGGCGAAGGGGACCAGCAGTGGGCGGCAAATCGTTTCGTCGGCCAGTTGTTCCTCCAGCGCACGGCGCAGATCACTCAGTCCGGTGCCGGTGAGGGCGGACAGCGCGATCTTGGGGCGTGGATCGCCGGGCAGCAGGCTGTCGAGAGGGTCGCTGCACAGGTCGGCCTTGTTCAGCGCCAGCAACTGGGGAATATCGCCGGCGCCGATCTCGGCCAGAACGGTGTCCACGTCGGCGACCCGCTTGGCCGCTTCCGGGTCGGCGCTGTCGACCACGTGCAGCAGCAGATCGGCCTCGCGCGCTTCGGTCAGGGTGGAGCGGAAGGCGGCGACCAGTTCGTGCGGCAGGTCGCGGACGAAGCCGACCGTGTCGGCCAGCACCAGATCGCCGAAGGAGAAGCCGGCGACGCGGCGCACGGTCGGATCGAGGGTCGCGAACAGCTGATCGGCGGCGTAAACCTTGGCCTCGGTCAGGCGATTGAACAGGGTCGACTTGCCGGCGTTCGTGTAGCCAACCAGCGCCACCTGCGGCAGATCGCTCTGCTGCCGCTGGCGCCGGCCTTGATCGCGCTGGCGCACGACCTTGTCGAGCCGGCGCGAGAGCTGCTTGACCCGTTCGGCGAGCAGTCGGCGATCGGTTTCGAGCTGGGTTTCACCCGGTCCGCGCAGGCCGATGCTGCCGCCGCGCTGGCGTTCCAGATGGGTCCAGCCGCGGACCAGGCGGGTGGCGACGTGGCGTAGCTGCGCCAGTTCGACCTGCAGCTTGCCTTCGTGACTGCGTGCGCGGGCGGCAAAGATATCGAGAATCAGGCCGGTGCGGTCGACCACCCGCGCCTTCACCAGCGCCTCCAGGTTGCGTTCCTGAACCGGGGTCAGCGGGGCGTTGACGAGTACCAGATCGGCTTCGGTGGCGGCGACCAGATCGCGCAGTTCCTCGGCCTTGCCCTTGCCGATGTAATAGCGGGCACGGGTGGCCGCGACCGGCGCATCCAACTCGGCCAGAATCTCACCGCCGGCCGATCGGGCCAGATCGCTGAACTCGGCCGCAGCCGAAGCTGCACCCGGGTCACCCGGACGCCGCGCCTGGACCAGGACCGCCCTTTCGCCGCGACTTTCGCGCTCGAACAGCGTCAACTCTCCTGCGCAGGCGCGTCATCGGCGGCCGGTTCAGTCAGCCGGACGTTGCGCTGTGGCACCACGGTGGATATGGCGTGCTTGTAGACCATCTGCGAGACGGTGTTGCGGAGCAGGACCACGAACTGGTCGAAGGACTCGATCTGGCCCTGCAGCTTGATGCCATTGACCAGATAGATCGATACCGGCACACGCTCACGCCGCAGTGCATTGAGAAATGGATCCTGCAGCGTCTGGCCCTTCGACATGGAGGCTCTTTCCGTAGTGAATCCGCATGGCTCCTGAGTGTATCAGGCTGCGAGCGGCGCGGGCAGCAAGAGTCGGGAGTCGCCAGCCAGGACTATCAGCTTGCCATGCACAGCACCGCCACGCTTCTCAGCGCTCCATCGAGACCAGACTCAAGACCAGCGTATCGTTCTTTTCGATCTGCTCCATCCGCACCGGCAAGTAGCCCAGATCGGCGGCAAGCCAGCTGATCGTCTTGCGGCGGTCGTGGTCACGCACACGTTCGACCACAGCCGTCTCCCGACCGTCCAGCGTCTCGACCCGAAGAACCTTGAACGGCCATTGCTCGAGCTTGCCCTTGCGCAGCACCGGATAGGTGCCGGGCGAGCGCCCGGCCAGCAGATCGGCGGCGATGCGCAGGAACAGGCTGCTGGGATCGACCGTGCCCGGCTCGAGTGCAACGTCCAGAGTGGACTTGTCCAGCTTGACCCGCGCGCTGCCTTGCTCCCAATCGAATTCGGCCGCCTCGCCACGACTGGAAAGCGCCGCGTCGCGCTCGCGCCGATAGCTGAGCAGACGCCAGCCGTCACCCGCATCCTGCAGTTGCGACACTTCCTGCTCGCGGAATCCGACCAGGCCGGCGAGGCCGCGATTGGCCTGGACTGTCATGCTCAGCTCCCAGCGGTCGCTGGTGCCAGGCACGCGCGCCAGTTGGAGCACTGCCTCACCCTGGGTCTTGCCGTTTCGCGCGACGCTGTAGTGAGCCTCGAAAGGGCTCAGTCTGCTGGCAGCGGCCGGCGCGGGAAGGCTGCTGAGCAGGGTGGCGGCGGTCAATAGAGCCAAGGCATTGGTCAATTGCATGGGTTTCCCTCGGTCAGGAACGGGTGATCGGCTGGTTCCATGGCACACTTCCAAAGTGGCGCTCGACTGGCGCTGTGGAGCACAGGAACCGTGGGCAAGGCGGCGAGCCACTGCCACCAGGTCCGCTCGACGTGGGTGCTCATCGTGCGGCAGCGCAATTTCAGTCTTGATCAACCCCGGATTCGATCAACCCAGACCCGATCAAAGTGATGCCAGTAGACCTGCCCCAGCATGAAGCGTTCCCGAACCGGCTTGTCACGGTGATCGTGCATGCCGACCAGATGGCGGGCACATCAAGGTGAACGAGGGCACCGACATCCTGATCGTCGATGACGACCTGGACGTGCTCGACCTGGTCGAGGCGCTGTTGCAGGACGCCGGTTATCGTACCCACTGCTGCAACGATGCCGATGCCGCGCTGAGCTTGCTGCGTGACTCCGGGCTGAAGCCGGCACTGGCACTGCTGGATATCCTGATGCCAGTGATCGATGGCCACCAGCTGGCGCTGGCGCTGCGCGAGCGGATGCCCACGCTACCGATCCTGTTCATGACCGGCTTTGCCCGCAGCCAGGCCCCCGCCGGGCTCGACAACGCACCAGTCGCGATGGTGCTCAAGCCCTTCCGGCCGGATCAGTTGCTGGCCGAAATAGCGCGGTTGTTGGCTGGTGGAGCAAAGGGCTGAGTGAGAGCAGGGTCCAGGGCTCAGGGCCCTGGGCCTTGTGCCACTGGAGCCTCTCCATCCAACTCAACCGCCCCGCCCACCAACCGCACGCGCCCGCTGACCAGCCAGCCGACGACCTGCAGCAGCAGTTGGTGCTCGAGTGGGCGCAAGCGGTCGGCGAGTTGCTCGGGTGACAGGCTGGGGTCGAGCACCAACGAGGTCTGGGCGATGACCGGGCCGCCGTCGAGCTTCTCGGTCACGAAATGCACGCTCGCCCCATGCTCGGCGTCGCCGGCCTCCAGCGCGCGGCGGTGGGTGTCCAGGCCCGGATGGCGCGGCAACAGGGACGGGTGCAGGTTGATCATTCGGCCGTGCCACTGGCGCACGCAGGTCGGCGACAGCACGCGCATGAAGCCGGCGAGCACGATCCAGTCGGGTTCGGCAGCGGTCAGGTCGGCGAACAGGGCCTGCTCGAACTGCTGCCGGTCGGGATAGTCGGCTCGCGGGTGGATGCACACGGGCAAGCCCCTTTGCTGCGCCCAAGACACACCAGGCGCCTGCGGCTGATCGCTGCCCACCGCGACGATCTGCGCCGGCAAACGACCGTCGTCGATGGCCTCGGCCAGGGCGCGCAGGTTGCTGCCGCGGCCCGACAGCAGCAGTGCCAGGCGATCCGGTCGTCTGCTCATCGCTCAGCGCCAGGTCAGACGCTCGCCGCCGCCCTGCTCGGTCACCTTGCCGATGGGCCAGACCTGTTCACCAGCGCCACGCAGGAACTCGCTCGCTGCGTCGGCCAGCTCGGGTGCGACGATAACCACATAGCCGATGCCCAGGTTGAAGGTGCGTGCCATTTCGCTTTCGACCACCTCGCCGGTCGCTGCCAGCCAGTCGAACACCGGCGGCCGTGGCCAGGCATGGGCGTCCAGTTGCACCGCCAGGCCGTCCGGGACGACCCGGATGATGTTCTCGCTCAGCCCGCCGCCGGTGATGTGGGCCATCGCGCGGACCTCGACCCGGGCCAGCAGGGCGAGAACGCTGCGGACGTAGATTCGGGTCGGCGCCAGCAGCAGATCGAGCAGCGGCTGGCCGGCGATCAACTCGGCGGCGGGGTTGGCGCTGCGCAGCAGGATCTTGCGGATCAGGGAGTAACCGTTTGAATGCGGCCCGCTCGAGGCCAGACCAAGGATCTGGTCACCCGGCCGCAACTGCGAACCGTCGATGATCTTCTGCCGCTCGACCACGCCGACGCAGAAGCCGGCCAGGTCATACTCGCCCTCGTCATACATGTCCGGCATCTCGGCCGTTTCGCCGCCGGTCAGGGCGCAGCCGGCCAGCTCGCAGCCGGCGGCGATGCCTTCGATGACCCGCGCGGCGGTGTCCACATCAAGCCGGCCGCAGGCGAAATAGTCGAGGAAATACAGCGGCTCGGCGCCCTGCACCAGCACATCGTTGACGCACATGCCGACCAGGTCGATGCCGATACCATCATGGCGTCCGTGCTGCTGCGCCAGCTTCAGCTTGGTGCCGACGCCATCGGTACCCGAAACCAGTACCGGTTCGGCATAGCGCTCGATCGGCACCCGAAACAGCGCCCCGAAGCCACCCAGGGCGCCCAGCACTTCGGGCCGCCGAGTCCGCGCTACCGCCGGCTTGATCCGATCAACCAGCGCATTGCCGGCATCGATGTCCACGCCGGCCTGGCGGTAGGTCAGCGGCGATGAGGGCGGCGACTTGGGTGGAACCGGACTGGAAGACACGTGGGCAGCCTGCTCGAAAAGCCCGCGATCATAGACGCTGCGGGCCGGCTTGGGCAGTATTGCGCACCGGGAACTCCATTCCACAGTCAGGACAGCCAAGATGATCGAGATTTCTCTTGCCCGCAGACTCGCTCGCGTCGTGGCGCTGCTGCTCGCTGCCATCGGCGCCAGCCCGCTCGCGGCACAGGGCGTGCTGGAAGGCGAAGTCGCGGTGCCATCGCAGGACGAGGCCGCGGTGGCGCAAGGGCTGGGGCAGATCCTGCGCGACATCCTGATCCGTACCGGCGGCAGCGAGGCGCCCGATTTTCCAGCCGCGGCGACCGCAATCGATCGCGCCGGCGACCACGTCCAGACCTGGACCTTCCGCCAGGAGACCGTGCTGCAGGACGGCATTCCGACGCGCCTGCTGTATCTGCGCGCCAGCTTTGACCGCCGGACCGTGCTCGGCCTGCTGCGCGAGGGTGGCGTCCAGGCCATTGCCAGCGACGGCACGCCGATGACGATCCATATCGAGGTGGGGCCGCTACGTTCGGCCAGCGACTTCGCCCGCAGCCTGGCCGCCTTGCGCAGCCTGCCGATCATGCGCGAACTCAGCCTGACCGAAGCCACGCCGGAACGCCTGCGGCTGCGCGCGATGGTCGCCGGCGGCGCCAGCGCGCTGCTGGCTGGTGTCGACGAAGGCGGCGTGTTCCGGCCTCTGGGCACTTCCAGCGTGGACGATGCCACCGTCCTGCTGGAACTGCTCTGAACCCGGACCGCGCAAGGCGCACCATGCGCACCAGTTCGCTCCGACACCTTCCCAACGCCCTGACGATCGGCCGCATGCTGGCGGTGATTCCGATCGGCGTCTGGCTGCATGACGAGGACTACGTACCCGCAACCGTGCTGTTTCTGGTTGCCGCCCTGACCGATGCCCTCGATGGTGTGCTGGCGCGGGCCTACGGCTGGCAGAGCCGGCTCGGCGGCGTGCTGGATCCGATTGCCGACAAGCTGCTGATGCTGGTCAGCGCCGCGGTACTGTGCTGGAACGGCCTGCTGCCGCTGTGGCTGTTGCTGCTGATGCTGGTGCGGGACGTGCTCATCGTGGTCGGCGCGCTGATCCACCATCGCTGGTTTGAGCCCTTCCAGCCGCAGCCGAGCGTGCTGGGCAAGCTCTGCACCGCCTTCCAGATCCTGCTGCTGGTGGCATTGATGCTGCAGCAGAGCGCCGGGCTCAGCGCCGGACTGATCACCCCGCTGCTTTATGCGACGGCGCTGGTGCTGTGCGCCAGCGGCATCGACTATGTCTACCGTTACACTTCCAGCGCCCTTTCCCAACGATCCCGCTCGCCATGACCGACCGACTGCGCCTGCAATTGCTGGGTCTGCTGCTGCTGACCGCCACCGTGCTCTATCTGCTGGCACCGGTGCTCACGCCGTTTGCCATCGCCGCCCTGCTCGGCTATCTGGGTGATCCGCTCGTCGATCAGCTGGAAGAACGCCGCTTCAGCCGCACCACAGCCGTAATCATGGTGTTCCTGGCGATGACCCTGGGCATGATTCTGGTCCTGCTGCTGCTGGTGCCGATGCTGGAGGCGCAAATCAGCCAGTTGATCCGCAATCTGCCTGGCTACGTGGATTTGCTGCGAACCAACGTGGAACCGTGGCTGGCCGAACGCTTCGGCCTGGAAGTCGAAGGCTTGCTCGACCTGAGCGGCGTCGTCGGCATGCTGCGAGAGCACTGGCAGGCAGCCGGGGGTTTTGCCGCATCGACGCTGGCCTCGGTCAGCAAGAGTGGCCTGGCGCTGGTCGGCTGGCTGATCAACCTGGCCCTGATTCCGGTTCTGACCTTCTACTTCCTGCGCGACTGGGATGTGCTGGTGGCGCGCATCGGGCAACTGCTGCCGCGCTCGATCGCGCCGGTCGCGGGACGGCTGGCGCGCGAGTCCGATCAGGTTCTGGGCGGCTTCCTGCGCGGTCAGCTGACGGTGATGGCGGCGCTGGCGACGGTCTATACCCTCGGCCTGTGGGCGATCGGTGTGGACTATGCACTGCTGATCGGTCTGGGTGCCGGCCTGGTCAGCTTCATTCCCTACCTGGGCACGATCGTCGGCCTGGGGGCCGGACTGATCGCCGCGACCGTGCAGCATCAGGACTTGCTCCACCCCGCACTGGTGCTGCTGGTCTTCGGTATCGGGCAGATGCTGGAGGGGTTCATCCTGACGCCCTGGCTGGTTGGCGACAAGGTGGGCCTGCACCCGGTCATGGTGATCTTCGCGATCATGGCCGGCGGTCAGCTGTTCGGCTTTTTCGGTGTCCTGCTGGCACTGCCGGTCGCGGCGGTGGGCATGGTCGTGCTGCGCTACCTGCATGAGCGCTACCTGCAGAGCGAGTTGTATGCGCACGGAGAACCGGCCACCGACACCGTATCTGCCGATCCCGGTTCAGCGGAACGGTCCGACCCTTGAGCCACCCGCAACTCGGCCTGCCGCTGGGTTGGCGGGACGGCGGTCGATTCCATGACTACCACCCCGGACTGAGCAACCGTGCCAGCGTGGCGCAGCTGCGCGCAGTGCTGGACGAGGGCGATCAAGCAATCCTGCTGTGTGGCCCCGAAGGCAGCGGCAAGACCCATCTGCTGCTCGCCGCGGTGGCCGAGGGTGCGACTGACGCCGGCCGCTATCTGGCCCTCGACCGGCCACTGCCCGAATGCCTGGGTCTGCTGCAGGCTCAGGCTGCCGAGCGCCTGCTGTGTCTGGACGACGTCGACCGCCGGATCGGCCAGTGCGAGTTCGAGCTGGCCCTGTTCGACTGCTTCAATCGGATTCGGGACCAGCATGGCACGATCCTGTTGAGCGCACGCGCGCGGCCGGCGCGGGAGCAGTTTGCCCTGCCCGATCTGGCCTCGCGGCTACTCGGCGCGACCGTTTGCCTGCTCAAGCCCCTGAGCGATGAGGAACTGGCCGATGCCTGGACCGCCCGCGCCCGCCAGCGAGGGCTGGAACCCGATCCGGCGGCGGTCGAGTGGTTGTTGCGCCACCAGCCGCGCGACTTCAAGAGCCTGATCAATGCGCTCGATCGCCTCGACAGCGCCGCCCTCGCTGCGCGCCGGCGGTTGAGTCTGCCGTTTGTGCGGGAATTGTTGCAGGGCTGAGAGAACGATCGGCGGCGCTGACGCGTACTCTCGGCTGCTTGTCAAGGTGATGTTTCGAAAGTCTTATGTTGTTGCAGGGCCCAGGGCACAGGGCAATGGAAGATGGGGCTGGAACTGGTCCGCTTCGAAGCCGGTCCGGCGGTGCGCGCGACCGGAGGAACTCACCAGAACTATGCTGGCTTGAGTGTGGAGTGGGCCTTCGCCAGCGGGCGCGAAGCGAATTGATGTGAGCTGACGCAGGCGCGAAGTCGGAAGTCGGGAGTGGCTTCGAGCGTCACATGCGGTGGCAATGAGGAGCCCGGCAGACCGGGTACGAGACGATTCCGACCCCGAAGCGAGTTCCCCTCACACACCCCCTCCACCGATACACGTTAAGATTGAATTCTCTTTCGCCAGTTGGAGTCGACCATGGCCATTGAACTGCCTGCCCTGCCCTACGCGCGCGACGCCTTGGCGCCGCATATCTCGGCCGAGACCATCGATTATCACTATGGCAAGCACCACCAGACCTACGTGACCAACCTGAACAACCTGATTGCTGGTACCGCGCAGGAGGGCCACACGCTCGTGCAGATCATTCGCGACTCCAGTGGTGGCTTGTTCAACAACGCAGCTCAGGTCTGGAATCACACCTTCTACTGGAACTGCCTCAGCCCGAACGGCGGCGGTGATCCGAGCGGCAAACTGGCCGACCTGATCAACCAGTCCTTCGGCAGCATCGACGCTTTCCGCGAGGCCTTCAGCAAGAACGCGGTCGGCACCTTCGGCTCTGGCTGGGGCTGGCTGGTGCAGCGTCCTGACGGTTCGCTGGCGCTGACCAGCACCTCCAATGCCGGCACTCCACTGACCACCGAGGACACCGCCTTGCTGACCTGTGATGTGTGGGAACACGCCTACTACATCGACTACCGCAACGCCCGGCCGAAGTATGTGGAGGCGTTCTGGAAGTTGGTCAATTGGGATTTTGCTGCCTCGCAGCTCCGGTAAGAGCTTGGGGCCAGGAAGAGCAAGGGCCCAGGGCCCAGTAGAGCGGGACAGGCGGCCCTTTCTGGGCCCTGGGCCCTTCTCCTCTGGGCCCTGCCCGTGCCAGCCCGAAGCCTTCGCGCTCACTCAAGCGCTCGCTCCAACGAAGTGCTCAGATGCTCGAAGCCGGCCAGCTGCAGGATCTGACGGCCCTGGGTCCATAGTTCGCTGCGGCTGTCGGCTGACAGGCTCAGGTGGCCGATCTTGCGGCCGGCGCGCTCGGCCTTGCAGTAGTCGTGCAGATGCAGACCCGGCACGGCCAGCAGGCGCTCGCGGTCGGGCCAGCGGCCGAGGACGTTGACCATCAGACTGGCGCCGCGGGCGGCGGTCGATCCCAGCGGCAGATCGCAAACTGCACGCAGGTGGTTTTCGAACTGGCTGCAATGGGCGCCCTCGATGGTCCAGTGGCCACTGTTGTGCACCCGCGGCGCGATCTCGTTGACGATCAGGCGGCCATCGACTTCGAACAGTTCGATTGCCAGCACGCCGACGTAGTCGAGCCCTTCCAGCAATTGCCGCGCGATGTCTTCGGCCTGCGCCTGGAGGGCTTCGATGTGCGGGGCCGGAGCAACGCTGAAGGCGAGCACGCCGCGGTCATGGCAGTTCTGGGTCAACGGGTAGTAACGCGTCTGACCATCCGCGGCGCGCACGCCGATGATGCTCAGCTCGCGCTCGAACGGCACCCAGGCCTCGGCGATGGCGGGCGTGCCGGCCAGGGCGTGGCTTACCACTTCGCAATCGGTCAGCGCATCGATCCGCCACTGCCCCTTGCCGTCATAGCCCAGCCGACGGGTCTTTACCAGCAGCGGCAGTCCAAGACGCTCGCAGCTCAGTTCCAGTTGCGACTGCGCGGTGACGGGCATGAATGGCGCTACCGGAATCCCCAGTCCCGCAATGTAGTTCTTCTCCTCCAGCCGATCCTGCGCGATCGCCAGCGCCCTCGTCGGCGGGCGCACCGGCACCCGTGCGGCCAGATGGGCCAGCGGTTGCGCGGTGACGTTCTCGAAATCGAAGGTCACCACGTCGCAATCGTCAGCGAGCGCTTCGAGTACGGCGCGATCTTCGAAACCACCGCCAAACTGACGCCGCAGCACGGTCGCCGCGGACGGATCCGGCGCAGGATCCAGGACATCGCACTGGATCGCCAGCGGATGGCCGGCCAGGGCGAGCATGCGCGCAAGTTGCCCACCGCCAACAATGCCGACACGCTTCATGGCCGCGGATCGCCAATCGCCGAGATCCGATCGGTCTGGGCCTGACGCCAGGCATCCAGCCGTTGCGCCAGTTCCTTGTCCTGCAGGGCCAGCACCGCGACCGCGGCCAATGCTGCGTTGGTGGCGCCGGCTTCGCCGATCGCAAAGGTGGGCACCGGCACACCGGCTGGCATCTGAACGATCGACAGCAGCGAGTCCACGCCCGCCAGCATGCGCGAGCGTACCGGCACGCCGAACACCGGCAAGCGGGTCTTGGCCGCCAACATGCCGGGCAGATGAGCCGCCCCGCCGGCTCCGGCAATGATCAACTGCAGACCGCGCTCGACCGCCTCGTCGGCGTAGCTGTAAAGCAGATCGGGGGTGCGGTGAGCAGACACCACCCTCACCTCATGGGGAACCTGGAACTCCTCCAGAATCCGCACTGCGGCGCTCAACGTCTCCCAATCCGAGCTCGATCCCATGACGACCGCGACCCTCGGCGAGGACTCGGCGGACTGCTCCGGCAGGCCAGTGTGATTGGTCAACGTGGCGTCCCCCGCTCAAAGCGGCTATTTTAACCGGGCTTTCCACCACAACGTGCACTCATGCCTATCGACAGTCGCCTGCTGGACATCCTCTGCTGCCCGACCAGCCGGGTGGCGCTGCGTTTGCTGGACAGCAGCGCGCTGGAAAAGGTCAATCAGGCGATTGCTGGCGGCAAGATCAAGCGCATCGACGGCAGGGTCCAGAGCGAACCCCTGCAGGAGGCGCTGATCACGGTCGACAGCCAGAGGATCTACCGCATCGACGACGGCATCCCGGTGATGCTCGCCGATGAAGCAATCGCCGGAACACAGATCGAGGGGCTGGCTTGAAGGCCATTGACGTAAATTGTCATTTATGTGCTATGGAACGCAGTGTTGATCACTCAACTTTCGCTATCCTTCAGCACAACTGTGTCCGCGGGGAAGCAATGCCGTGGGGAAACCCTACATGAGCCAGCAGCACAACGATCCACCGGGCAAGGTGGTGGACCTGCACGGGCGCGGGCAAGGCGGCACCGGCAATTCGACCGAGCGTGGCGGTGAACTCATCCGGACCTGCCGCAAGATCGCCCAGAAGCGTCTCGGCGATGGCCTGGGGGCGATGTTCGAGAAGGTTGACGACGCCCTCTTCGACATGGCCGAGAAGGCCGAGAATTCGACTCGACAGGCCGATCTGTTCGAAGGCATGCGCGAGGTGCGCAAGAAGCGGCCGTTGATGGAACGGACGTTCCAGGAAGAACTGGGGAAGATTGCCGCCGACCTGGCCACAGCCATCAGTTCCGGCACCGAAATCAGCAAGCAGAAGGCCAGGACGACCGCGAAGGAAGGGCTCTCGCTGGTCGCCGACGAGGAACTCGAAGAGGATCTGGCCATCGACGCGATGGTCGGCAAGGCCGACAACCGTCTGGCCCGTCCCCTCTATGCCCTGCAGCAGCGTCTGTCGGTACTGTTCGGTGGCAGCAAGATCGACATCGACAACAATCCGCTCGGCCCGGCCGCGGTATGCGAGGCCTTTCGCCGATCGATCGCCTTGCTGCAGTCAGAGATCAACGTAAAGCTGTTGATCCTCAAGCTGTTCGAGAAGCACGCACTGAGCAATCTGGATGCGCTCTACGACGAACTGAACCTGAAACTGATCGAAGCCGGGGTACTGCCGCAACTCAAGCATCAGGTCAGCGCCGGAACCCGGCCGGGCGGCGGCGCCGGCGCACCTAGTGGCTATACACAAGGCGCTATCGAGCCTGAAACGCCGAGCCAGGGCTCGCCGCCTGCCGCCGGTCCACTGCCCGGAGGAAACTACGCGCCGTCCTATTCCGGCGCTGGTTTCAATCCGGAAATGGCGATCCAGTTCGAGATCCTCAACACGCTGCGCGGCCTGCTCTCGGCGCGCCGGCAAGAGCATTACGGTCCCAGCCAACCGAGCGGTCCGTCCTTTGCCACCTCGGATCTGCTCAACGCGTTGTCGGTGCTGCAGGCACAGGGGCATACGCCCAATACCGGCGGCATGGGCTATCTGGGAGGCGCCGCGCAGGCCCCGGTCATTCCCCTGGCCGAGTTGAAGCAGGAGATCACCGACAAGCTGGCCCATCTGGGCACCAAGACCGATGGCCACCGGATGGCAGCCGCGGACGAGGACACGATCGATCTGGTCGGGATGCTGTTCGAGTTCATCCTGCAGGACCGCAACCTTCCATCCCAGGTACAGGCAATCCTGGCTCGATTGCAGATCCCGTATCTGAAAGCGGCCATCCTCGACAAGGAAATGTTCGCCCGGCCCGACCATGCCGCTCGGCTGCTGCTCGACGAGTTGGCCAAGCTGGGTCTGGGCTGGAGTGAGGAGGCCGATCGCGACGGTCGGATCTTCGGCAAGATTCGGGAAGTGGTCGAAGCCCTGTTGAAGGACTTTGACGAGGACGTCGGCATTTTCCAACGCATGCTGGACAACCTGCAGAACTTCAACCAGGGGCACCAGAAGCGCGCCGAGGTCGCCGAGCAGCGTACCGCCGAAACCACCAAGGGCAAGGAAAAGCTGCAGGCTGCGCGGAAGAACGCCGCCAAGGAGATCCTGCAGCGGATCGAAGACAAGGCACTGCCCGAGGTTATCCGCAACCTGCTCACCCGGCCGTGGGCCAACGTCATCGTGCTGACGATCCTGCGCCAGGGCGAGAACTCGCATCAGTGGCGCACGTCACTGCGTATCGCCGACGAGCTGGTCTGGAGCGCCGAGCCAAAACGCTTCGATGCCGAGCGCAATCGCTTGCGTGCGCTGATTCCGGAGCTTGAAAAGGCCCTCCGCCAGGGTCTGAGCATGGTGGCCTACCACGAGCACGACATCGACCAGTTGCTTGCCGAGCTGCGCCACTTCTTCAATCTGCAACTCGATCCGACGGCCGATGCCTCCAGTTTGTTGCAAAAGGTCGGTGCGGCTGCCGACACGCCCGACGAAAGCGCGCAACCCACGCCTACTTCGACCCTGGCCAGTGGTGACGGCAGCAGCGCGCCCACGCCATCGGAAGACG
>DAIMJK010000027.1:0-1593 GCA_036722245.1 Lysobacterales bacterium | reverse complement strand
GGGCTGGTGACGGGTTCGTCGACGAGCGTTTCCTGACCGGTGCCTGCGGTGATGCGCACGCGGTTGGGTTCCAACTCCAGGCGAAAGGGCACCGCGTCGGCGTGGGGCATGGTCAAGCCGGTGCCGACGGCGCGTGCCTCACCCACGCCATCGGAAGGCGCCAGCCATGCGTTGGTGATCGAGGAAAAGGCCACGCCGGCACCGGCCGCCTCGCGGGAAGAAAGCTTCGTCGAGGAAATTGCGCGTCAAGCCGACAGGGAAGAGATCGACAATCAGGTCGAGACCGAACTGATCGAGGACGAGCACTATCGCGCCGCGCGCGAGATCAAGGTCGGCACCTGGGTTGAATTCCGTACCAGCGAAGACAAGGTCGAGCGGGCCAAGCTCTCCTGGATCAGCCCGATCAGTGCCAAGTACCTGTTCGTGAACCGGAAAGGCCTGAAGGTCGCGGACAAGACCGTACTTGGTCTGGCGCACGAGTTGCGCCAGGGCCGGGCGATGATCCTGGAAGATGTGCCGCTGTTTGACCGCGCGCTGGACGCCATTGTCGAGCGACTGAAGAATTCCGTTCCCGCGCCCGAGGCTGAAGGTGGCGCCGAGCCACCCTGAACACTATCCGAGGCCCGCGCTGCCCGCCGCCGCCCTGATCGCCGATCAGGTTGCCAACGCGCTTGCCGAGGACGGTGCGTCTGAGGACCTGACCGCTCGGCTCATTGACGCGCAGGCTCGGGGCGAGGCGCAAATCATCTGCCGTGAGCCGATGATCCTGTGCGGCAGCGCCTGGGCCGAGCAGAGTTTTCTGCAACTGGATCCGCAGCTGCAGTTGCGCTGGCTATATGCCGATGGCGCTGCGCTGGACGCCGGCGCCACTCTGGTGCAGATCGAAGGCCCGCTGCGCGCCTTGCTCAGCGGCGAACGTTGCGCTCTGAACTTCCTTCAGACCCTGTCCGGCACCGCCACACTTTCACGTCGCTATGCCGAACGGGCGGCTGGTTCGGCGACCCGCCTGCTGGACACCCGCAAGACCCTTCCAGGCTTGCGTCTGGCGCAGAAGTACGCCGTCGCAGTTGGCGGCTGCATGAACCACCGCATGGGCCTGCATGACGGGCTGTTGATCAAGGAAAATCACATCGCCGCCGCCGGCAGCATCGCACTAGCCGTGACGCGGGCGCGGCAACTGGCACCGGGCAAGCTGGTGGAGGTGGAAGTCGAGAACATCGATGAGCTCCAGCAGGCCCTGTCGGCCGGCGCCGACCGCGCGATGCTGGACGAGTTCGACGGACCCAGCCTGACCCAGGCCGTCCAACTGGCCCGCGGCCGGATCGAACTGGAAATCTCCGGCAGCGTCGACGAATCCAGGCTGGACGCGCTGCTGGCTCTGGGCGTGGACTACATCTCGATCGGCGCGCTGACCAAACACGTCCGTGCAATCGATCTGTCGATGCGGATCGTGGGCACAGAAGTGACCTGACCTGGAAGTACCGGGCTGTCCTCAATTGCCAAAGAGCATTTTCAACACAAAGGACACAAAGGAGGCCGTCGGATACGCCGGGCAAAGATCGATTCCGATACCGATTCCGACCCCGACCCCGA
>DAIMJK010000026.1:15976-16803 GCA_036722245.1 Lysobacterales bacterium | reverse complement strand
GCACCAGCGACTGGTCGTTGAGGCGGATCCATGGAATCCCGCGCGCCTCGGCTGCCTGCACCAGTGAACCGGTGCTCGGCCCCAACTCGCGCTTTTGCGCATAGCGGATGAAGTCGTCGCGTTCGCGCTTGAAATCGAAATCCGGGTCCGGATAGCGCTCGCGCAACTCGCGCGGCAGCAGTGAATGGATCAGCCGCAGCGCCAATCGGCTCGCTTCCAGCCCGATATCCCGGTCACGCACCTCGAAGACGACGTTGTAGACGCCTTCCTTGCCGGTGCCGCGGGTGCGGCCAAAACCGACATCCTGGCCGGCCTGATTCTGGATCTCCAGCACGACGTGCTCGTAGACGTGTCCCAGCCAGGTGCCGTCGTCCTCACGCATCCGACGCAGGAAGCCGCCCGGTTCGCCGTAGGAGCAGCCGTGCTCGGCCAGTGTGGGTACGGCGGCGACCAGGCCCTCGACGAAGTCCGGGCCCAATCGTCCGGTCGGCCAGCGCTCCAGTTCCTCCAGATCGATCTGATGCAGGATGCAGGGAAACAGGGCGTAGCGGTTGGGACCGACGTAAACGTCCGTGTTCAGAATGCGCATACCCAAAACCCCCTTCGGATGACGACTGGCTGACGTCAGAGTGTGCCCGAAGGCCGTGGGGGCGGGAAGCACCGAAAGGGCTCAGGGCCCAGTTGGGGTCTAGAGTCGCCTGGCGAGCTACGCACGTTCATGAAACATCCGGGCTAGCCGTTGGCGCGGCCAAAGCGCATGCGGCCGCTCTCGGCTTCCGAATTCGATTTCGATCGCGATACCGATTTCCGACGCCGATGCCGAGGGT
>DAIMJK010000026.1:0-15966 GCA_036722245.1 Lysobacterales bacterium | reverse complement strand
GCCGTCGCATCCTCGCGCCCAGTGCGCTGAGCTTTTCCTCGATGCATTCATAGCCGCGGTCGATGTGGTACACGCGGTCCACTTCGGACTCGCCGTGGGCGGCCAGGCCCGCCAGAACCAGACTGGCCGAGGCGCGCAGATCGGTCGCCATCATCGGCGCGCCGGTCAGCGTGGTCATCCCTTCCACGATCGCGGTGTTGCCGGACAGGCGAATCTGCGCGCCCAGGCGGCGCAGTTCGTGGACATGCATGAAGCGGTTCTCGAACACCGTCTCGGTGACCGTGCCGACGCCTTCGGCAACCGCGTTGAGTGCGGTGAACTGGGCCTGCATGTCGGTCGGAAAAGCGGGGTAGGGCGCGGTGGTGACGTCGACCGCGCGCGGCCGTCTACCCTTCATGTCGAGGGTGATCGTATCCTCGGTCACGTCCAGTTCGGCGCCGGCGTCCTCCAACTTGGAGAGCACCGCGTCGAGCGTCTGTGGCCGCGTCCGCTTGACCGTGACCCGACCGCCGCTGATCGCCCCGGCGACCAGGAAGGTGCCGGTCTCGATGCGGTCGGGCAGCACCTCGTAACGGGCGCCATCGAGTCGCTCGACGCCGTGGATGACAATAGTGTTGCTGCCGGCACCTTCGATGTCGCCGCCCATCGCGTTGATGAAGTTGGCCAGATCGACCACTTCCGGTTCTTGCGCGGCGTTTTCGATGATCGTCGTGCCCTTCGCAAGGGCAGCGGCCATCATCAGATTCTCGGTGCCGGTGACGGTGACCAGATCCATGCAGATACGCGTGCCACGCAGACGGCCGGCGTGCGCGCGGATGTAACCGTTCTCGACCCGGATGTCGGCGCCCAGCGCCGCCAGGCCCTTGATGTGCAGATCGACCGGCCGTGATCCGATCGCGCAGCCACCGGGAAGTGACACCTCGGCCTGACCGAAGCGAGCGACCAGCGGACCCAGCACCAGGATCGATGCGCGCATCGTCTTGACCAGATCATAGGGTGCGAAATAGGTGTGCGCCGGGCGTGGGTCGATCTCGATCCGCATCCGCTCGTCGACGACCAGTTCCACGCCCATCTGACCCAGCAGTTCCATTGTTGTGGTGACGTCGTGCAGATGCGGGACGTTGCCGATGCTGCAGGGGCCGTCGGCCAGCAGGCAGCCGGCCAGAATCGGCAACACCGCATTCTTGGCCCCGGAAATCCAGACTTCGCCGTTGAGCGGAACGCCGCCTTCGATCAGGATCTTGGCCATCAGGCGCCGCCTCGCGCCGCCGACTCGGCCGGAGTCAGTGTCTTCAGCGACAGGGCGTGGATCTCGCCGCCAAGCTTGTCGCCGAGTGTGGCGTAGACCAATCGATGCCGTTCCAGCGGGCGCTTGCCCTCGAACTGGCTGGCGACCACAGTGGCCTCGAAATGGACACCGTCATCGCCCTGGACGTCAACCAGAGCGCCGGGCAGGCCGGTGGAAATGAGATCGTGGATGATGCTGGGATTCATGGGCGGTGCCGGTTCGTTCAGGTCGGGCGCTCAGACTGAGCTGCGCGCGGTGTAGAATGGAGGTTGGATCGGACAGGCCGATTCGCGGTCAAAAGCTAGCCGATCATCATAGCGAATCCCGCACCGGGAAGTAAGGAACGAGCGTTCTCCAGCGCATGAATGCCATAAGTTTGCCCCTATCGGACTCGATCGGCATGCTCGACGAGGCGCGCGTGCGCGCCGCCGGGCGCAAGGTCGTCGCTATCGAACGCCAGGCCATTGCGGCGCTGGAAGAACGCATCGATGACGACTTTATCGCCGCTTGCCGCTTGCTGCTGGCCTGCCGTGGCCGGGTCGTCGTGTCCGGGATCGGCAAGTCCGGTCACATCGCGCGCAAGATCGCCGCGACTCTCGCCAGTACCGGGACGCCGGCCTTTTTCGTCCATCCGGCCGAGGCCAGTCACGGCGATCTGGGCATGATCACGGCCAAGGATCTGGTGCTGGCCTTGTCCAACTCCGGCGAGACCGACGAGTTGTTGATGATCCTGCCGGTGGTCAAGCGCAAGGGCGTACCGCTGGTGGCGATGACCGGCAAGCACAGCAGCACGCTGGCCCGGCTGGCGGACGTGCATCTGGATGTCAGCGTCGACGAGGAGGCCTGCCCGTTGAATCTGGCCCCGACCGCATCGACCAGCGCCGCGCTGGTGATGGGCGATGCACTGGCCATCGCGCTGCTGGAGGCGCGCGGCTTCACTGCCGATGATTTCGCGGCCAGTCACCCGGCCGGCCAGCTCGGTCGCCGGCTGCTGGTGCACATCGCCGATGTCATGCACCAGGGCGCTGAAGTACCGGAGGTGGGTGACACCGCCACTGTCGCCGAGGCGATGATGGAGATGAGCCGCAAGAACCTCGGCATGACCGCGATCATCGATGCCCAGCGCCATCTGCTGGGCGTGTTCACCGATGGCGATCTGCGCCGGATCCTGGATGACGTCGGGCTGGATCTGCGCACCACGCCGGTGCGTCAGGTCATGACCCCGGGCGGCAAGAGCATCGGCGCCGACCGGATGGCGATCGAGGCGGCGCGGCTGATGGAGCACCACAAGGTGAGCGCCCTGCTGGTGGTCGATGAGGTGGGCCGACTGGTCGGCGCGCTGAACTTCCACGACCTGCTGCGGGCCCGCGTGATCTGATGGGCGCGAGGCTGGAATCGCTCGATGCGGTGCGGGTCCGGGCCGCCGCGATCCGGCTGGCGGTCTTCGATGTCGACGGCGTACTGACCGACGGCAGCTTGTTGATCGACGCTGACGGACGCGAAAGCAAGCGCTTTCACGTCCACGATGGGCTGGGACTGAAGGCGCTGATCCGCCATGGGATCGACGTTGCGGTCATCAGCGCGCGCCAGAGCGCTGCGGTGTCGCAGCGGATGAGCGAATTGGGAGTCAAGCACGTCCATCAGGGCGAGTCCGACAAGACGGCCCGGCTGGCCGAACTGTGCCGCTCGCTGTCACTGTCGCTCGATCAGGTCAGCTACTGTGGCGATGACCTGCCTGACGTAGGCTGCATGAAGCTGGTCGGACTGGCCTGCAGCGTGGCCGATGCCACCGCGGTTGCGAAGGCACAGGCGCACTGGATCAGCGCCCGTCCCGGTGGCGGCGGCGCGGTGCGCGAGTTGTGCGAGTTGCTGCTGGCCGCGCAGGCGACGGGAAAGTCGGCATGAGGCCACCGAATCGCTTCGGCTGGCCGGCGATCGCTCTGGCACTGGCTGTGGCCGCCGGCAGCTTCGCGCTGCGAGGATACTTTCACTCCGACCCCGGTGCGCCGGTGGCCAGTGCGCTGGCGCAGATGGACTTCGAGGCGACCGGATTGGACGTGGTCCGCTACGATGAGCAAGGTACACCCGGCTTCAAGCTCAGTGCGCCGCGGGCCGAGCGCTTCCGGGCCGAGGACGAGCTGAAACTGCTCGATGCGGTGTTCTACCTCGCCGATCGCGATGCCAGGGGTGGCTGGCGTGGCAGTGCCAACACAGTGGAAGTGCGGCCCGATGGCGCGCCGTTGTTTCTGACTGGCGATGTGGCACTGGAGCGTGAGGGCGAGGAGTTGCGTATCGAAGCCCCCAGCCTGTCGCTCGACCCACAGGCGCGGCGGGCCTGGGGGGAGGACACGGTGAGCGTGCAGCGACCCGGCTCGAAAGTGAATGCCGAGCGCTTTGATGTGGACATGGAGCAGTCGCGGGTGCAACTTGAAGGGCGGGTCAGCGGTCAGTTCCGGGGTGCCCGATGAGCTTGCCGGGCGGCAATTGCGGTTCAGACCGCAGGCAAGGGTCGGCCAGGACCGGCAGATGCGAATCAGGAGCAAGGCTATGAGAGCAGGTGTAGTGGGCGTTGTGTGGGTGCTCGCTTCGGTTACGCTGCTGCCGGGCGCGGCGCTGGCGCTGAAGTCCGATCGGCAACAGCCGGTGGAAATCGGCGCCGATCGCTCCGAGAGCAGTCTGGATGGCGCCACCACCACCCTGTCCGGTGCGGTCGAGATTCGGCAGGGAAGTCTCCTCGCCGAGGCCGACCGGGCCGAGGTGACCCAGTCCGATGGCAGTGTTTCGCGCGTGCTGCTCACCGGCACACCGGCGCGGATGTCGCAACAGCTTGATGGCCCCGAGGGCGGCATCATGCGTGCCCAGGCGCGTCAGATCGACTATCAACTCAGCGCTGATCGGGTCACGCTGCGGGGTGGTGTCCGACTGGAACGCCCGCAGGGTACGCTGGAGTCCGAGTTGGTCGTCTATCGGGTCGACAGCGGACAGCTGGACGCCGGCGGTGACGAGGGCGGCCGGGTGCGGTTCCGGATCGAACCCAAGGCGGCCGATCCCGCCGCGACTCCTGCCCCGCCCGCGCCCGAGGAAGCGGGCCTGATGCCATGAGTTCAGCGGAGATGGGCCTGTCCGGCAGCCATCTGGCCAAGGCCTATCGGGGTCGCCGAGTGGTTGATGACTTCAGCTTCGAGCTTCAGCCCGGTGAAGTCGTAGGCCTGCTTGGTCCCAACGGCGCAGGCAAGACAACCTGCTTCTACATGGTGGTCGGACTGGTACCGGCCGACAAGGGCACGATCCGGATGGATGGCATGGATCTGTCGCGGCTGCCGATGGCGGCGCGCGCGCGGGCCGGGCTGGGCTACCTGCCGCAGGAACCGTCGATCTTTCGTCGCCTGTCGGTGGAGGACAATCTGCTGGCGGTACTGGAACTGCGCAAGGACCTGAACCGACCGGCGCGGCGGCAGGAAGCCGATTCGCTGATGAGTGAGTTGCAGATCACCCATCTGCGCGACCAGTTGGGGATCAGCCTGTCCGGCGGTGAGCGTCGCCGAGTCGAGATCGCCCGCGCGCTGGCCGGGAAACCCAGCTACATGCTGCTCGACGAGCCCTTCGCCGGCGTCGATCCGATTACCGTCGGCGAGATCCAGCGGCTGGTGCGGCTGTTGAAGGAAAGAGGCCTGGGCGTACTGATCACCGACCATAACGTCCGCGAGACCCTAGGTATCTGCGACCGCGCCTACGTCCTGGCTCACGGCAGCGTCCTCGCCGCCGGCGACCCTCAGGCCCTGCTCGCCAACCGCCAGGTGCGGGATGTTTATCTGGGGGCGCAGTTCAAGCTTTGAAGAGCAGGGCTGAGGGCCTACAAGGCATAGGGCCCAGGGCCCAGGGCCCACAAAAGCTAGGGCCCAGGGCTCAGGGCCCAGGGCCCAGAAGAGCCGCGGCAGTGCGCGTAGGATGTCGGTGAGCTCTGCGAACCGCATCGTAGAGCAGGATCCTAGGTTCAGGATTCCGGGCCGAAACGCCGTCACATCATTGGGAGCAGCCAGACGCCTTGAAGCGTCCGGCCCTTGCTCTTCTGGGCCTAAGCCCTGAGCCCTCGCTCTTCTGTGCCCTGGGCCCTGTGCCCTGGGCCCTTGCTACTCAAACGAATCGGCAAACACCACATCCCCGCCCACCAGTTGCTGCCAGTGCTGTAGCAGGGCGAGCAGGGCCTGGGGTTGCTGGTTGGCTGGGGGCTGGCCGGCCTGGCCTTCGCGGTTGATGCCGTGGCAGCCATCGCAGACACGGATTTCGCCCGGCTGGAAGGTGAGCCAGAAGCGCTCGCGCACGACCGGTTCACCGCCAGGGCTGGTGGTCTGCCACGACAACGCGCGTTGCGCCGGGACGAAGACCGCGCTTGATCCATCCGGGAAGATCGCGGTGCTGCCTTCAGGGCCGGTCGGGTGAGGCAGGCTGTAGCCCAGCGCTGCGGCGTCGTGAAGGAAACGCGCCAGCACGCGCCGGCCCGGGCGTGGATTGCTGGTGCCGCCGATACCGCGCACCTGGTCGCCCTGGATCAGCTGGAAGTGGGCGATGTCGTACAGCGTGCCGCCGGCGCCGGTGGACTGCACCCCCCCGGGCACGCGCAGATTGAAGGGTTGCTGGCGGTCGGCGTCGTCGCGGGTGGTCTGATTGCGCACGACCAGCAGCGCCAGACCCTCATCACGCAGGAACTGTCGCAGCTGGGCGGGGTCGACCTGGGCGGCAGCAAAGGCAGGCAGATCGACCGCATCGATCGCAGGTTCGGTCGTCAACGGTGGGACGCTGCGGGCGCGCACTTCCACTGGTGAGAGCTCCCACAGCTCACCGCTGTAGGTCACCAGCTGGTCCGGGTTCCAGTAGCTGACGGTCTTGTCGATGCCGTCGGTAAGCTGGCTGGCCGGCGCCAGAAAGCCGCCCTGCGGGCCGAGGCGCTTGAGCCGGAAGCGATAGTTCGGGATCGGCGCGGTGGCGGTGCCCAGATTGGCCAGCGGCCCTTGCTGGGTGGTGTGCGCGACCACAATGGCGCCGTCGGCGAGGACCAGTGGATTGCGGTAATGCCCGCTGTGATCCGGCCCCGGCGTGGTGCCGTGGGTGGCGCGCGGGGTCAGGTATTCGATCACGATGTCGTCGGGATTGACGGTCGGTCCGGCCACCAGGCGGATCAATTGGCCGGAGGCGTGGGTATTGAACTCGGGTGCATCGATGGCCAGATAGCGCCCTGGCTGGAGCGGGTCCTCAGTGAGGTGGAAGCTGTTCTCGATTGCGTTCGGATTGGTGCGGCCGGACACGGCGGAAATGAACTCGACCAGGTTCGGGTCGTTGCTGAAGCTGCGGTCGAAATAACCCTGCAGTTCATGTCGGCCCAGGTGGTTGAGTACCTCCGGCCGGCTGCCGTCCTGCTGGATCTGCCACGGCAGGAACAGGTTGAAACGATGGCCGTTGATGTTCGATCCTGGTACCGCGATGCGCGGCTCAGGGAAAACTTCGGTCAAGCCCGGCAGGATGGTCGCATCGGCAGCTTCGGAGGCCCAGTCGAAGTTGCCGAAGGGATTGCCGGCGCCTTCGGCCTGCTGATCGGTCTGCAGATGGTCCCAGCGGGTGAACAGCAGGCGGCCGTAGCTGTCGACCATCGGGTCGAAGTTGCCCGAGGGTGAGTGGTCGAGCAGTTGCAGTTCGCCGCTGGCCGGCTGCAGCCGCCACAGCCCGCTGACGGTCGGCGTAGATTCGTACTCGTCATGCTGTGGGTACAGGTGCGCCTCACCGCCGCGCGGGCGGTCGGAAGTAAAGGCGATACTGTCATCGCTCAAGTAGATCGGATTGATGTTGTTGAACTCGGGCTGGTTCGGCACCGGCGTGATCTGCACGCTCTGGCCCTGACCCAGGCCGCTGACTTCGTACAGCTGCCAGCGATAGGTGAGCACCTGGAACTGCTGGGTCGGCGCACCGACGACCATCGAGAAGATGGCCTTCTGGCCACTCCAGTGCACCTCCGGATCCCGCACCGCGATCGCGTTGCTGCCCTGCTGGCCAACCATGCCGAAGCCGGCCTCGGCGGTCAGGTTGCGCAAGTCGCCGTTCGGGTAGCGGATCCACAGATCGCCGCCGCGCGCGGCTGACTGCAGGCTCGGCAGGTGATTGGCGAAGGTCGAGCCGATGGTCGCGAAATCGACCGGCACCGGTACCTGGGTGACGAACATGACCGGGTGCGGCAGGGTCCCGGCCGGGGGCAATTCACCGGCCACCAGCAGCGCCGGAAGGAGCATCCCCAGCCCCACAAATGAAATCGATCGCCCCCTGCTGCCCATGCACGCCCCTGCTATATGTGAATGACTGGTCAAGCCTCACTAAGCTTAGTACGCAGAAGGGCGGCGGAATGGCTCATGGTTTGCAGTACCAGTGGCCAGTTGCCAGTTCCAGTACCCAGTGAGAGCCAGAGCGCGGAGCCCCGAAGGTTTGCGGCGTGTGATCGTTCAGGTGCGCGGTGTCATCGCTCTTGACTGGAACTGGAACTGGCTACTGGAACTGCTCCTCCCCCCACACCGCCACCCTTACCTCACCATCGGCGGCCATCCAGGCGCGATACATGCCGGGCGAGATGAAGGGGAGGGCGATGCAGCCGTCGTGGTCGATCGCGATCAGACCGCCGCTGCCGCCCATCTGGCCGACGTGTTCGAGGACGGCCTGCGCGGCCTCACCCAGGCTGGCGCCGGCGTAGGCCATACGGGCGTGGATGTCATGGCCGACCTGGGCGCGGATGAAGTACTCACCGTGGCCGGTCGCCGAGACGCAGGCGGTGCTGTCGTCGGCCCAGGTGCCGCAGCCGATCAAGGGGCTGTCGCCGACGCGGCCGGCGTGCTGGTTGGTCATGCCGCCGGTCGAGGTGGCGGCGGCCAGATGGCCGTCCAGATCGCGGGCAACAGCGCCGACGGTGCCACTGCGATCGGCCGGATCGAAGCCGTCGTAACGCTCGTCGTGGTCGAGGCTGACGCGCCCGCTGGCCTGGGCCAGGCGCAACTGCTCGCGCCGCTCGGGAATGATCAGGCTGGCATCGTCCATCGCCTCGAAGCCGTTGGCGATGGCGAATTGCAGGGCGCCTTCGGCGACCAGCAGGACGTGCTCGCGATCGCGCAGCAGCGCACGTGCGACAGCGATCGGATGGCGCATGTGGCGCAGCGCGGCGACGGCTCCGCAGCTGCGATCACGGCCATCCATGATCGCGGCATCCAGCTCGACCGTCCCGTCTCTGGTGAGGACCGCACCATGACCTGCGTTGAACCAGGGGCAGTCTTCCAGTTCACAGACCGCCTGCTCGACCACGTCCAGCGCGCTGGCTCCGGCAAGCAAGGCGGCGCGGGCGCGACTTGCGATGGCGCCAAGCTCCGCGCGATAGGCCTGCTCGCGCTCGGCCGTGAAGCGGGCCCGGTCGATTACCCCGGCACCGCCGTGCAGCGCGAAACGAGCCTTGCCGGTGGGCGCGCTCACTGGCTGTCGCCGGCGACCATCATGTTGGCGATTCGCAGGCTGCCGCAGCGCACATTGCCGCGCTGATCGATGTCATCGCCCAGCGCTTCGATGCCGAGCAACATTTCCTGCAGCCGTCCAGCGATCGTGATCTCCTGCACCGGATGAGCGATCTGGCCATTCTCGATCCAGAAGCCCGAGGCGCCGCGCGAATAGTCGCCGGTGACCATGTTCACCCCTTGCCCCATCAGTTCGCTGACCAGCAGCCCGCGCGGAGTGGCGGCGATCAGGCTGGCCAGGTTGCCGGCGTTGCTGCAAGCGCTCAGGTTGTGCAGGCCGCCGGCATTGCCGGTGCTCTGCAGGCCCAACTTGCGGGCCGAGTAGCTGCCCAGCAGATAGCGCTTGAGATAGCCGTCTTCGACCAGTGGCTGACGCCGGGTGGCAACGCCTTCGGCATCGAAGGCGGCGCTGCCGGCGGCGCGCGGCAGCCAGGGTTCCTCGATCAGCTGGACCCAGTCCGGCAGAATCTGCTGGTCGAGCTGATCGAGCAGGAAAGAGGCCTTTCGGTAGAGCGCGCCGCCGCTGGCAGCCGAGCACAGATGCCCGATCAGACCGCGCGCCAGCTCCGGTGGGAACAGGACCGGAAAACGGCCGGTGCGGATCGGACGTGGTCCGAGTCGGGCGACGGTGCGGCGCGCCGCCTCGCGACCGATCGCCTCGGCCGCCTGCAGATCGGCTACGGCGCGGCCACTGTCGTAGTAGTAGTCGCGCTGCATCTTGTCGCCGGTGCCGGCGATCAGCACTGCGCTGAGCGAACAGCGGGTCGCTGCCTCGCGGCCGATGAAGCCATGGCTGTTGGCGTAGATCGCCACACTCTGGCCCAGATTGTGGCTGGCGCCCTCGGTGTTGGCGATCTTCGGATCAGCCTGCAGCCCGGCCGCCTCGCAACGTCTGGCCAGCTCGATCGCCACGTCCGGATCGAGCGGGCTGGGATGCCACAGGTCCAGCTCCGGAAACTCGGTCGCCAACCGATCCGGATCGGCCAGACCGGAGGCCGGATCGGCCTCGGTATAGCGGGCGATCGCCAGTGCGTGGTCGAGCGTGCGTTGGAGCGACTCGGTACGCAGGTCGGCCGTCGCCGCCACGCCCTTGCGCAAGCCGCCGGCGCTGCCCTGGTAGACAGTCAGCGACACGCCGCGATCGCGGGTGTACTCGAGCGTGTCGATCTCGCCCTGACGCACATTGACCGCCAGCCCGGCATCCAGCGACACGCTGACCTCGGCCTGGTCGGCCCCCGCGGCACGCGCCTGCCGCAGCAGATCGCTCGCCAGTTCGGCCAGGCCGTCGAGCTCGGCACGCAGATCAGTGGGAATCGGAGCGGGTACCTGGGCAGTCATCGGGACTCGGGCGCGGTGGGGTAGCCGAATATTGTGACAGATGCCCTTCGAGAGCAGGGCTGAGGGCTCCGGGCTGGGTGCGATTCAAATCGATGTCTTGAGGAACCTGCAAAGGACTGAGGGACCAGGGCTCGGGGCCCAGTCCGGAGCCAAGCTGAGGCGAGTACGGAATCTTTCGCGCTGCCATCATGCCTAGACTGGCCCCAAGTCGGCTCTTGACCTTGGTCACTGGAACTGGTTCCGGAACTGCTCTCCAATCAATGCGTACTACAATCCTCTTCTTTGCATCCTCGATCCTCGGGAGGGACACGATGAGCAGCCCCGCCGCTTCAATGCCGCTGGCCGGCGCACAGCCCGACCGCAGCCCGCTGCGTTTCGTCACCGCCGCCAGTCTGTTCGACGGCCATGACGCGGCGATCAATATCATGCGACGGCTGATCCAGGCGCAGGGGGTCGAGGTTGTGCATCTGGGCCACAACCGCAGCGTGCGTGATGTGGTCGATGCGGCGATCCAGGAAGACGCAGACGGCATCGCGGTGAGTTCCTACCAGGGTGGCCACATGGAGTATTTCCGCTACATGGTGGACATGCTGGCCGAGCGGGGTGCAGGTCACATCCGGGTCTTCGGCGGGGGAGGGGGCACGATCACGCCGGAAGAGATCGCCGAATTGCAGGCCTATGGGGTGGAGCGCATCTACCACCCGAATGACGGCATGAAGATGGGCCTGAAGGCGATGATCGAGGATCTGGTCCATCGCACCGAACAGCATCGCTTGCCGCTATCGCTGCCCAGCGACAGCGGCGGCTTCGATCCGCTGGTGGTGGGGCGGGTGCTCAGCGCGCTGGAAGACGGCAGTCTGTCGGACAATGAGTTGGAACGCCGTCGCAAGACCTGGCGCCTGGCCGGCGGACGGGTGCCGGTGGTGGGCATCACCGGCACCGGCGGTGCCGGCAAGTCGAGCGTCACCGATGAACTGTTGAACCGCTTCCTGCAGGCCTTTCCGGACAAGCGCGTTGCCGTGCTGGCGGTCGATCCAACCCGACGCCGCACCGGTGGTGCGTTGCTCGGCGACAGGATCCGGATGAATGCGCTGCGCTCCGAACGCGTTTACATGCGCTCGATGGCGACCCGCCGCCAACACCAGGCGACCAACGCGGTACTGCTCGATGCGATTGCCTTTCTGCGTTCGCTCGGCTTCGATCTGGTCATCGTCGAGACCGCCGGCATCGGTCAGTCCGATTCGGCGATCGTCGATCTGGTCGATTTCCCGATGTACGTGATGACCAGCGACTACGGTGCCGCCAGTCAGCTGGAGAAGATCGACATGCTCGATTTCGCCGAACTGGTGGTGCTGAACAAGTTCGACCGGCGCGGGGCCGAGGACGCGCTGCGCGATGTGCGCAAGCAGTGGAAGCGCAACCGGGTCGCGTTCCAGCTCAAGGACGAGGAGGTGCCGGTCTATCCGACCATCGCCAGCCAGTTCAACGATCCGGGCCTGAGCTGGATGTTCGCTGAACTATGTCGGCTGCTGCGCGAGAAGCTCGACCTGGATCCGGCGGACTGGACGCCGGAGATCGATACCCACCTGAAGGAGCCGCGGGCGACAGTGCTGATTCCCGGCGCGCGGGTGCGTTATCTGGCCGAGATCGCCGAGCAGGGCAGGGCGGTCAACCAGCGAGTGGAAAGCCAGTCCGAGATCGCCAGCCGGGCCCAGCACCACTTTGAGGTCTTGCGTGAGCTGGAAGACCCGGAACTGCCGTCCGCGCTGGGCTTGTATGCCGATCAGGCACTCGTGCGCTCGGACCAGAGCGACGCCACGCAAGCCTTGCTGCTGCCGCTGCGTCAACGCTATCAGGACGCGGTCAAATCGCTCGACAGCGATGCGCTGGAGTTGCTGCGGCGCTGGCCGGAGCGTCTGCGCGGCATCAGCGAGCCGGAGTTTGTCTACGAAGTCCGCGGCAAGGCCATCCGGGGCGACAACTACCGCCAGTCGCTCAGCCATCAGCCGATTCCGAAGATCGCCGCGCCCACCCACCGCAGCTGGGGCGAGTTGCTGCGCTTTCTGGGCAAGGAAAATCTGCCCGGCGCCTATCCGTACACCGCCGGGGTCTATCCCTATCGCCGTGCCGGCGAGGACCCGACCCGCATGTTCGCTGGCGAAGGCACCCCCGAGCGGACCAACCGGCGTTTCCACTATCTGAGTCAGGATGCCGCCGCCGCACGCCTGTCGACCGCCTTTGATTCGGTCACACTGTACGGCGAAGACCCGGCCGAGCGGCCGGACATCTTCGGCAAGATCGGTAATTCCGGCGTTTCGATTGCGACCCTGGACGACATGAAGAAGCTCTACTCGGGCTTCGACCTGTGCTCACCCAGTACCTCGGTGTCGATGACCATCAACGGCCCGGCGCCGATCATCCTGGCGATGTTCATGAACACCGCGATCGACCAGCAGGTGGAGAAGCATCTGCGCGCCGATGGCAAGCGCTGGGCAGCCGCGCGGGAACGCATCGACACGCTGTTCGGTGACGCCCAGCGCCCGGTCTACGGTGGCATGCTGCCCGAGCACAACGACGGCCTCGGGCTGGCGCTGCTGGGCATCAGTGGCGACCAGCTCGTCGACGCCGATACCTACGCCAGAATCAAGGCGGAAACGCTCAGATCGGTGCGCGGCACCGTCCAGGCCGACATCCTGAAGGAAGACCAGGCCCAGAACACCTGCATCTTCTCGACCGAATTCGCGCTGCGGATGATGGGCGACATCCAGCAATATTTCGTCGACCAGCAGGTGCGCAATTTCTACTCGGTGTCGATCTCCGGCTATCACATCGCCGAGGCCGGCGCCAACCCGATCAGCCAGCTCGCCTTCACGCTGAGCAATGGCTTCACGATCGTCGAGTACTACCTCGCCCGCGGCATGGCGATCGACGATTTTGCGCCCAACCTGTCATTCTTCTTCAGCAACGGGATGGATCCGGAATACAGCGTGATTGGCCGCGTCGCCCGCCGGATCTGGGCCCGCGCGATGCGCGAGCGCTACGGTGCCAGCGCGCGCAGTCAGATGCTCAAGTACCACATCCAGACCTCCGGCCGCTCGTTGCACGCGCAGGAGATTCAGTTCAACGATATCCGCACCACACTGCAGGCGCTCTATGCGCTGTTCGACAACTGCAACAGCCTGCACACCAACGCCTACGACGAGGCGATCACCACGCCCACCGAGGAATCGGTGCGGCGCGCGGTGGCGATCCAGCTGATCATCAATCGGGAGCTGGGCCTGAACTACTGCGAGAATCCCTGGCAGGGGAGTTTTGCGATCGACTATCTGACCGATCTGGTCGAAGAAGCGGTGTACAAGGAGTTCGAGGCCATCAGTGAGCGCGGTGGCGTACTTGGTGCGATGGACACGATGTACCAGCGCGGCAAGATCCAGGAAGAGAGCATGTATTACGAGGCCAGGAAGCATGACGGCAGCCTGCCACTGATTGGCGTCAACACCTACCTGCCGAAGGACCACGCCGGCGAAACGGCAACCGAGATCGAACTGATCCGCTCGACCGATGCCGAGAAGGGCCAGCAGATCAGCAATGTGCAAGGCTTCCAGCAACTCCGCAACCGCCACGCCAAGGCAGGCCTGGAGTACCTTCAGGCGGCTGCGCGTGAGCGGCGCAATGTCTATGAGGCCCTGATGGAGGCGGTCAAGACCCACTCGCTGGGCCAGATCAGCCACGCCCTGTACGCGGTGGGCGGGGAGTATCGGCGCAACATGTAGCCGTGCTGCCGTGGGTTTGTCGCGCCTCGCTCGCCTTCCGGCTGCGCAGGTGCATTTCCGAACGTTTCGGCCCTCGCTCCCCTATACTCAAGCTGAACGTGCACGGAGGCTCGGAGTCAAGCATGCCATCGGATCCTCGCTTGCCGAAGGCGTTTGGCCTGCCCAACGAGGGGCCTGCGTCCCTCGATGAAGTCACACTTTCACATATATTCCAGCGCACGCCGGCTGTCGTGTTTCGCTGGGATCCTGCGCCTGGATGGCCCATTCGCTATGTCAGCACCAACGTCGCTGGCTGGGGCTATGACGCCGAGGAACTGATTGAGGCGCGGGCGCCGTACAGTGAACTGATCCATCCTGAGGACCTCAAGCGTATCTGCGAAGAGTCCGATGAGCAGCGGCGTCTGGGCATGACCACCAATCGGCATGAGTACCGTCTGCGGGCGGCAGACGGTCGCTGGCTGTGGGTCGACGATCACACCTGGGTCGAGCACGGGCCCAATGGAAACGAGCTCGTTCTCAATGGGATGGTGGTCGACGTTACCGAGCGCAAGGAAGCCGCACTGGCACTGGAACTGGCTGCATCAGTGGTTCCCCGGCTACTGCAAGGCCGCCACAACCCCGGAGCGACCATCGACGAGGTGTTGCAGCAACTGGGGCAGGGCACCGGTGCCGATCGTGTCTATCTGTTCGAGAATGACGAGAGCCCGGACGGCGAGATCTACACCTCGCAGCGGGCAGAGTGGTGCAGGGCCGGGGTGCAGCCGGAGATCGACAATCCCGAGCTGCAGAATCTGCCGCTGCAAGCTACCTTGCCCCGATGGTCCGAAGCGTTGGTCAACGATCGGATCATCAGCGGCGCGGTTGCTCATTTCCCAGCCTCCGAGCGCGCTCTGCTCGATCCGCAATCGATCCAGAGCCTGCTGGTCGTGCCGATCATGCTGTCGGGCAGACTGTGGGGATTTCTGGGCTTCGACTCGGTCCTGAGTTGCCGTTTCTGGGGCAGCACCGAGGAGCGGGTCCTGCGTATCGCTGCCTATGCCCTGGGTGCGTTCATGGAAGAGGTCAGGGCGGTCGAGAAAGTCGAGTTCAGCGAGCAACGCCTGCGTATGACGCTGGAAGCCGCTCGCGCCGGGGCCTGGCAATGGGATCGAACCACTGGTCGTGCAATCTGGTCACGCGAGCATTTCCTGATGTTCGACTACCAGCCATCGGAGTCGCCGGTCAGCAATGACGAATGGCGCAGCAGGATCCATCCCGACGATCTGGAGGATGTTGAGGCATCTGTCCAACGGGCGATCGACTATGGTGTCGCGATGGACATCGAATACCGCGTCTGCCTGCCGCTCAAGGGCGAGCGCTGGATGCAGTCGCGCGGCAATGCGCTGCGTGACGAGCATGGCGAGATCTCCGGAATGGTTGGCATCGTGCTTGATGTCACCGAGCGCCGACGCAGTGAAGATCGGCTGCGCCTGTCCGCTGCGGTCATCGATGCCACCCGTGATGGGGTCATGGTCACCGACCTTGGTCCCAGCATACGCAGTGTCAACCGGGCCTTCTGCGAGATTACCGGCTACACCGAGGACGAAGTCATCGGCCAGCAACCTCGTATGCTTGACTCGGGTCGGCACGGCCCTGGCCTGCAGGAGCGGATCGTCGAGCAGTTGCAGGACATCGGCCACTGGCAGGGCGAACTCTGGATCCGCGACAAGTCCGGGGGCGTGCACCCGGAATGGACGACCGTCAATGCGGTCCGGGATGAAGACGGGCGCCCGCAGCACTACGTTGCATTGTTCACCGACGTGTCCCGCCTCAAGCAGACCGAGGAGCGATTGCAGCGACTCGCTCACTACGATCCCTTGACCGATCTTCCGAATCGCCTGCTGGCCCAGTCCCGCCTTGATCATCTGCTCAAGCGTGCCGATCCGGAACACGACCGGCTGGCGGTGCTGTTCATCGATCTGGATGGCTTCAAGACCGTCAACGACAGCCTCGGCCATGCCCTCGGCGATCGCTTGCTGGTCGCCATCGCCAA
>DAIMJK010000025.1:0-16903 GCA_036722245.1 Lysobacterales bacterium | reverse complement strand
GTCGCGCTCGCGTGGGCCGGTCTTGCCGGCCACCAGTTCGGCAACGTAGCGCTGCACCGGCGCTTCCCAGTGGCGCTGATTGGACATGTTGATCGCAAACTCGCTGGTGTCCTCGGGAATCATCGGATGGCGCTGGGTGAGCACGAAACTGCCCTGTTCGCGGTCGAGGGTGAAGACGTTGACGCCATCGCCCAGAGTCAGCACCAGCACCGTGCTGGGGCCATAGACGGCGTAGCCGGCGGCGACCTGCTGCCGTCCCGGGAGCAGAAAATCCTCGGCGGTCGGTTCGCTTACGCCGTCCGGACAGCGCAGCACCGAGAAGATCGTCCCGACCGAAACGTTGACGTCGATGTTGGATGAGCCATCCAGCGGATCGAACACCAGCAGGTACTCACCCTTCGGATAGCGGTGCGGAATCGGGTGCGGCCCGTCCATCTCCTCCGACGCGATCGCCGCCAGATGGCCGCCCCACTCATTGGCCTGCAGCAGGATCTCGTTCGACAGCACGTCGAGCTTCTTCTGCGCCTCGCCCTGAATGTTGGTGGTGTCCAGATTGCCCAGCACGCCCCCCAGCGCGCCCTTGCCGACCGCAATGCTGATGCGCTTGCAGGCACGTGCGACGACCTCGATCAACAGCCGCAAATCAGCGTTGATCTGACCCTTGGCGCGCTGTTCTTCGATCAGGAACTGGGACAGGGAAATGGCATTCACGGTAGCGAGCTCCGGCGGCTGGTTAACAGGGGCGGGCAGTTTGGCGGCGGGCGCCGCCCGATGCAAAGGGACCCTGGCCGGGAACGAGGCTTACCCAATCGCACCTGCACTGACCCGGAATCAAAGCAGATCGCACCCCAAAGAGCACGCCGCTGCACGACGACCCGAGTACAACTCGGGGTTCCCGGTGAAGCCGGCGCCGCGAAACGGAACCCCGAGTTGTACTCGGGTGACAAAACCAGGCGACGCCGGCAGTCAGCCGAAAGAATCAATGTAGAACGCACCCAGAAGAATACGCCGCGCATGTACCCTGGACGAGCCGGGCCTGGCCGAAGACACGCGGGTCACGTTCCTGTCAGTTCTGCCCGGTCGCCGTGTCGAAGACACATAGAGTTCCCGCGCAATCACGGCACGCTGTCCTGACCAAGAACAAGCAAGTCTTCGCCGACACCGATCCGCTGCGCCACGTCATCCGCCCAGGCTGCGCAGGCGTCGGCGTTGGGGTGAAAGCCGTCGGGGGCGAACTGGTCGTCGTTGGGCATTACCTGCATCGGCAGATGCAATCGGGCCGGTCCGGCGCGGGCGACTTCGGCGGCGATCTGGTCGAGCACCCGGGCACGGTGGCCGAAACTGCGACGCATGGGGACTGGCAGGGCCGGAAAGCGGTCCAGTGGCGGCAAGCCGAGATGGACGCTCAGGTCGGCGCAGTTGGCCAGGCCGCTGTGCAACTGCTCGAGCTGGGCGCGCCAGCGGCGTCGGGGCGTCAGGCCGGTGACATCGTTGACTCCGACGCTGAATACGGCCAGATCGAAGCTTGCCTGACCTGCCAAGCGTGGCAGCAACTCCGCGACGATCCGCGTCACGTTCCAGCCGCCTTGCCCGATCGCCAGCCAGGCCACGGCGCGGCCGCTCTGGTTGGCCAGCGCCGCCGCCAGCTGGCCGGGAAAGGCTCGCGCCAACTGGTCCACGCCGATCCCCGCGATGATCGAATCGCCCAGCAACAACAGCCGCAGCGGTGCGCCATGGCCGGCGATGAGTCCCTCGGTGGGTCCGGCGGCGGGCGCCAGGCGCAGCGCGGTGGAGCGCAGATGCAGGGCTTGCGGCAGCAAGCCGGGCAGGGTCAGCCAGAACCGCCAGTCGATCATTTCAGGGCCCTGTCAGGGTGCGGCGGAGGATGCTCCAATCCGAGGGCTCAGGGCTCAGGGCTCAGGGCCCAGAAGGTCAAGAGCCGCTTCAAGGCGCTTGAGGCCCCCACTTGCTGCGGAACCGCTCTGGACGGGGCCTTGGGTCCTGGAACCCAAGGGAGATACCCGCTCGTCAGGCAGTGCTTACCAGGGAATCTCCGCGCCCTGGAAGTCGTAGAAGCGGCCGTTGTCATCGGCCTCCAGGCCCTCGATCACCTGGATCAGGCCGGCCACGCTCTGCTCCGGGGTGTACGTGGCAGCGGCGCCACCCATGTCGGTGCTGACCCAGCCCGGATGCAGCACCACGCAGATGAAGCCTTCCTTGCCCAGTTCGACGCTGAGGCCGCGGTTGAGCTGGTTCAGCGCCGTCTTGCTGGCGCGGTAGGCATAGGAGCCGCCGGTCGAGTTGGCGATGCTGCCCATCTGCGAGGACATGTTGGCAATCAGCTTGCGCTCGCCGGCACGCAGATTCGGCAACAGCGCCTGCACCACCCGCAACGGACCGAAGGTATTGACCGCGAAGGTCCGCTCCATGATCGCGAAATCGACCTTGTCGACGCTACTGTCGCTGCGGTCGAGCACGCCGGCATTGTTGATCAGAATATCGATCGGCACATCCTTGAGCTGCTCGGCCAGGGCCGCCACGCTGGCCGGGTCGGTCACGTCGAGCTGCTCGACCCGGTCACTGGCCGCTGCCAGTTCGGTTGCCTCGGCCGGATTGCGCGCCGTTCCGATGACTCGATAGCCACGCGCCTGGAACTGGCGCGCGTACTCCAGACCGATGCCGCGATTGGCGCCGGTGATCAGGACGGTGCCGGCGTCGGCCGAGGCGTTGGCGGTATCGTCGGCGACAACCGCTCCACTCAGCGTCAGGCAGAGCAGTGTTGCGAGCCATAGCGTGATTTTCATCGGTGCTCCAGTGTCTGGCCAGATCCCAGCGCTCAGGATAGGGCCTTGATCGACGGCTTGCCATGATGGGCAGGTGAAGGCGGGTGCGCCTGGGTGCGATTGAACCTGATGTTGCGGGGCATAAAGGCGAGGGCCCAGGGCCCAGGGCCCAGGGCCCAGGGCTCAGGGCCCAAGGCCCAAGGCCCAGGGCAGGTCACGAGCAGTCTCAACGCGATTGGTGAGCAGGCAGGCCTCGAAACGGCCGCTCGCGTGCTTGCAGGTCACTTGCCTCGAGCCTTGGGTCGATATCGAACGATGGTTACTTCGGCCGTGGGTCTGGCTGCCACAGGCTGCTGATCGGCAAGGCCCACAAGCGCTCACCGAAACGCAATTGCTCTTTGCCCCCGTACAGCACCACACCGCATTGGAACCGATCGGGCAAGGCCTGCTGCAGATCCTTCAGACCACGGAAGTGCCTTTCACCCAGACTCTGGCTGGCCTTCAGTTCAATCGCGACACAGTCGCCGTTGTTGCGCTCGATGACGAAGTCGACTTCGACGCCACCGGCGCTGCGGTAGTGGTGGATGGCAGGGCTGGGCGACATCGCGGCGGCAATGCGGCGCAGTTCGCCCAACACGAAACTCTCCAGCAAGGCACCCTTGTGCAGGCTATCGTCCAGCGCTGGCGCATCCACTCCGACCAGCGCGCTGGCCAGACCGCTGTCCAGCAGGTAGCACTTGGGTGCCTTGATCAGGCGCTTGCCGAGATTGGCGTGCCAGGCGGGCAGTGGCTGATAGAGGAAGCTCATTTCCAGCAGTGCCAGGTAGCGATGCAAGGTTGGCTGGCTGACGCCGGAAGCGCGCGAGAGCTCGGCGACATTGCTCAGGGCGCCGCTGCGGATGGCCAGCAGTCGCAGCAGTCTGGGCAGCGCGGTGAGATCGGCGATGTTGGCCAGGTCGCGGATGTCGCGTTGGGTGATGGTCTGGACATAGGCATCGAACCAGGCCTGACGACGGTCGCTGCGCTTGCGTGCGAGCGCCTCGGGAAAGCCGCCGCCGCAGACGCGTCTTGCCAGATCCGGCTCGCCTGTCTCGGATTCGTCGGGAACACTTGTCGAAGGCTTGTTGGCGAAGAGTAGGCTGAGTACATCCGGCACCGAACCATCCTCACCCGCCCATTCCAACTCTCCCTGCGCCAACGGTTGCAGACTGAGCACTTCCATGCGTCCCGCAAGGGATTCGGCGACCCTTGGCAGGGTGTAGATGTCGGCCGAACCGGTCAATAGAAAGCGTCCGGGGCGCCGGTCCAGATCGACGCTGCGCTTGATCGCGACAAACAGTTCGGGCGCTTTCTGCACCTCGTCGATGACCAGCAGTGACGTCTCTGCAGCGACGAAGCCGACCGGATCGGCTTGCGCTGCCGCCAGGATCGCAGGCTCGTCCAGGCTCAGATAGCGGCCACGGTGTGTTCGGGCATAGTGCTCGGCGAGCGTGGATTTGCCCGTCTGACGGGCGCCATTGAGCAAGACGACCGGCGTGTCGGCGAGCGCGTCGGCGAGTCGGGCTTGCAGCCAGCGCGGCAGCGGATCGGTCATGGAAATGCTGACAATCTACCAAGGCGTGGATGATTATCATCCATGAAGTGGTGGATTGTCAGCATTTCTGTATGCGTTAATGGGCTGGCGACGCGCCAAGCTCAGGCTTGGTGAAGCATCCAGCGGCCATGTCGGTTGCGACCGCGAACCGCTTTACGATGCGCACTCCCGACTCCCGACTCCCGACTCCCGACTCCCGACTCCCGACGCCGGCGCGCTCACAATGCCGCTGCCGCCGGATCCCGATTGACCTCCACATGGCGCTTGCCCGAGATCAGCACGTACACCGCAGGCACCAGGAACAAGGTGAAGGCGGTACCGATGGTCATGCCGCCGACGACCACCCAGCCGATGGACTGGCGGCCCTCGGCGCCGGCGCCGGTGGCGATCGCCAAGGGCAGGGCGCCCAGCACCATCGCAGCGGTGGTCATCAGGATGGGTCGCAAGCGCAGCGTGGCCGATTCGATCGTCGCTTGCAGCTTGTCCTTGCCCGCATCGCGCAGCTGATTGGCAAATTCGACCAGCAGGATGCCGTGCTTGCTGATCAATCCGATCAATGTGATCAACCCGATCTGGCTGTAGATGTTGAGCGACTGGCCAGCCAGCCACAGCGCGGTCAGCGCACCGCCTATCGCCAGCGGCACGCTGAGCAGGATCACCAGCGGATCGACGAAACTTTCGAACTGGGCTGCCAGCACCAGGTAGATGAAGGCCAGCGCAAGCACGAACAGGAAGGCGACCGAGGTGGCCGACTCGCGAAACTCGCGCGACTGGCCGCTGAGGTCGTACAGCGTGTCGGAGCCGGCGATTTCCTGCAGGGTTTGCTCCATGAAGGTGACTGCCTCACCGAGACTGTAGTCGTCAACCAGACCGGCGCTGACAGTGGCTGCGCGCAGCTTGCCGAAATGGTTCAGCTCGCGCGCAGCGACGGTCTCGGTGACGGTAACCAGATTGGACAAGGGCACCATCTGGCCATCCGGCGTGCGCACATGCACCAGGCCCAGATCGGCAGGGCGCTGGCGCTGGTCCTTTTCGATCTCGACGATCACGTCGTACTGCTCCGAGCCCTGCTTGAAGCGGGTTACCCGGCGCGAACCCATCAGCGTTTCAAGGGTGCGCCCGAGGGTCTGGGTATCGACCCCGGTGGCGGCCAGCTTGGCGCGGTTGACGTCCAGCCTGAGCTCGGGCTTGTTCAGCTTCAGGTCGCTGTCGGGATTGCTCAGGCCCGGGTTGTCGCGCATCTTTGCCAGCAGTTCGTCGACGGTGCTCTGAAGGTCGGCCCAGCTGCCGGTGGTCTGGACGACGAACTGCAGGGGCTGACCGAAACCGCGATTGCCCAGCGGTGGTGGGAGAGTGGGGAAGGCGCGCACGCCGGCAATCTGGCTGAACTTGCCGAACAACTCGCCCTGGATCTCGCGGCTGCTGCGCTCGCGTTCGTCCCACGGATGCATGCCGGCAAAGGCGATGGCCGAATTGACCGAGCCGAAGCCGATGATGACGAAATAGCGCTCGATCTCCGGAATGGTTGCCAGTGCTTGCTCGATCTGCCGCGTATAGCCGCTCATGAACTCTACCGTGGCCCCTTCCGGACCGCTGGCAAAGCCGATGATCGTGCCTTGATCCTCCAGCGGTGCCAGTTCGCTCGGCAAGGAGACGAACAGGCCCCAGGTGGCGACACCGCTGGCCAGCGCGGCCGCCAGCACCAGCGGTTTGCGTCCCAGCGACCAGGCCAGCGTGCGCTGATAGGTGTGGGTGAGCTTGTTGAGCGCGCGCTCGCCGTACTCGTGGAAGCGCCCTTCGCTGTGGCTGGGCTTGAGCAGGCGCGAGCACATCATTGGCGAGGCGGTCAGCGCCACCACGCCCGACACCAGCACGGCACCGGCCAGGGTCAGCGCAAACTCGACAAACAGCTTGCCGGTCTGACCGGTGGAGAAGGAAATCGGCAGATACACCGCCGCCAGCGTGATCGTCATCGCGACCACCGCAAAGGCGATCTCGCGGCTGCCGTCGAGCGCGGCCTGCATCGGCTTCTTGCCCATCTCGATGTGCCGATGGATGTTCTCCAGCATCACGATCGCATCGTCGACGACCAGTCCGATCGCCAACACCATCGCCAGCAGGGTCAGCGTGTTGATCGAGAAGCCCAGCGCCAGCATCAGCGCGAAGGCACCGATCAACGAGACCGGAATGGTCACCAGCGGGACCAGCGTGGCGCGGAAGGAACGCAGGAAGACGAAGATCACCAGCACCACCAGCACGGTGGCCTCGGCCAGGGTCCAGTACACCTCGGCGATGGATGCCTCGATGAACACGGTCGAATCGTTGGCCACGCGCACCTGCATGCCCTCGGGCAGCGTCTCGGTGATCCTTGGCAGCAGCGCTCGCACCGACCGGGCGACGTCCAGCGGATTGGCGGTGGCGGTCTTGACCACGCCCAGCGGGACTGCGGTTTCACCCCGGAAGCGGGCCAGGAAGCGGTCCGAGCTCGGCCCGACCTCGATCCGCGCCACATCGCCCAGCCGCACCAGATAGCCATTGCGTTCGGCCAGCACGACGTTCTCGAATTGCGCCGGCGTGCGCAGATCGGTCTCTGACAGCACCGTGAACTCGCGCTGGGTACTCTCCACGCGACCGGCCGGGACCTCGATGTTCTGCCGCCGCAGCGCCCCCTCGACATCGGCCGGGGTCAGCCCGTAGCCAGCCAGGCGCGGCGCATCAAGCCAGATCCGCATCGCCGGCTGACCGGCATAGACCTGCGCCTGGGCGACGCCGCTGATGGTCTGGATGCGATCCTTGACCAGTCGGTCGGCGAAGTCGGCCACCTCCATCTGCGAATGGCGATCGGAAGAAAAGGCCAGGTACATGATCGGCTGGGCGTCGGCCTCCTGCTTCTGCACCACCGGCTCGCGCACATCCTCGGGCAGAAAGCCGCGTGCCTGGGCGACGCGGTCGCGCACGTCGGCGGCGGCCCCTTCGGGTTCACGATCGAGCCGGAAGCGCACCGTGATCTGGCTCGACTCGGCGCGCGAGATGGACTGGATGAAGTCGATGCCCTCGATCCCGGCGAGGGTTTCCTCGATCGGCGTGGTGACCTGTGACTCGATCACCTGCGCATTGGCACCGGGGTAGCTGGTGTTGACGGTGACGATTGGCGAATCCACCTTCGGCACCAACCGCACGGTCAGACGCTCATAGCTGATCAGACCGACCAGCAGTATCACCAGATTGATTACCGTCGCCAGCACCGGCCGACGGATCGACAACTGCGGCAAGGTCATGGCGTGGACTCGCCAGCGGCGGCCACCGGCGCGCCATCGCCGATCTTGATCTGGCCGGCGCTGATGACGCGGTCGGCGGCGCTCAGGCCGCTAGTGATCTGGACTTTGCCCGGCTGGCGCAATCCCGTAGTGACGGGCGTGGCGACGGCGCGGCCATCGACCACGCGATAGACAATCGTGTCAGCTGCCTCAGGCACCAGCGCCTGTTCCGGAACCCACAGCGCCTGGTCCATGCGGGAGAGCTCGATTCCGACGCGGGCGAACATGCCCGGCTTGAGCGAGCCATCAGCATTGGGGAAGCTGGCGCGCACCGCGACCGTGCGACTGATCGGATCGACCACCGGATCGATCGCAAGCACCGCCCCCTCAATCACGCGAGCTGCCAGCGCGTCAATCTGCGCCTGCACCGGCAAGCCCACCGACAGCCTGGAGAGGAATCGCTCGGGCACCTGCACGTCGAGCTTGATCGGGTCGATCTGGGCCAGTGCGGCGAGGCGCTGCCCCGCGCTGACGTATTCACCGGTACTGACCGTGCGCAGCCCGAGGACGCCAGCGAAGGGCGCGCGCAGTTCGGTCTTGTCCAGTCGTACGCGGATCGATTGCAGACTGGCGCGAGCCACGTCCAGGTTCGAGCCGGCCTGGTCAAAGTCGCTCTGCGCAATCAGCCGCTTGCTGCTCATCTCCCTGGCCCGATCGAAATTGCGCTGGCTCAGCGCAACGGTGGCTTCGCGCTCCGCCAGTTCGGCCCGCAGCAGCGCCTGGTCGAGCGTGAACAGCAACGCGCCGGCGGCCACCGGCTGGCCTTCCTCGGCATGAATCTGGGCGACGCGACCGGCCAATTCGGGAGCGATCGTGACCTGCTCCTGCGCCCGCAGCGATCCGATCAGCTCGGCCCGCTCCACCGCCGGCGCCACCTCGACCGGCGCCACTTCGACCGTCGTTGGCGGTCGCTGGGCAGGCACTACAGTGGCCCCCAGCAGCGCGGAAATCGCAATCAGAAACGTCAACAAGTGTTTCACGGCCAGATCCTTGTTCCAGACCCGACAGCATATATCCGGCCGGACGGGGCGGCGCGGGTGATTGGTCATTGGTTCAGGGGTGAGGGCACAGGGCTGAGGGGTCAGAAGCGCAGGGCCCAGGGCCCAGAAGAGCGACGTGGTGTTGGGCGTGACCGGTCACCAAATGGAACCCCGAGTTTTACTCGGGCAGTGAGCGTGGTGACGCCGGGAGATGGCATCCGAGCCGGGGTTGATCGAGGGCCAAGACACGCCGCTGCTCGGCGACCCGAGTGCAACTCGGGGTTCCGTCCAGGCTGGCGCTTCGGCTGCGGCAGGGATTTACGTTGCGGTCGCGATTCGCTTCGCCCAGACGCCGCCGAAAGCGCGAAGCTCATGACCCCCTCGAAACGGCAAGCCTGACCCTCAGCCCTCAGCCCTGCTCTTAGACCATCCGGCTCGTCCGCAAATGCGCCAACGCCGCTGGCGGTGCGAAGCTGTCCGGGTTGGCGTCGGCCCAGAACTCGCGGTAGGGCGATCGGTCCGGGACGTTGTCGCCCAGCAGCTGGCCTTCGGCCAACTGGGTGTAGAGGCTGGCGAAGGGCTTGATCTCGCCGCCCGGCAGCCGGCGCAGGATGTGTTCGGGGCCGAGCTCGGTCGGGTGCGAGATACCGGCCGCGCCGAGCATTTCGGCCAGTGCCCTGAGCGTATTGTGGTGATATTGATGGACCCGGTTGGACTTGAGCATCGGATCCAGGCCGCGTTGGCGGACCGGGTCCTGGGTGGCCACGCCGCTCGGACAGCGATCGTTGTGGCAGTGCTGCGACTGGATGCAGCCGAGTGCAAACATGAAGCCACGGCCGGCGTTGCACCAGTCCGCGCCCAGCGCGACCGTGCGCGCCAGATCGAAGGCGGTGATGACCTTACCGGCCGCGCCGATCTTGATCTGCCCGCGCAGTCCGATGCCCACCAGCGTGTTGTGGACCAGCAGCAGCGCCTCGCGCAGCGGCAGCCCGACGTGATCGGCAAATTCCAGCGGTGCCGCGCCGGTGCCACCCTCGGAGCCATCGACAACGATGAAGTCCGGTCGCAAGCCGCTTGCCAGCATCGCCTTGGCGATTGCGAACCACTCCCACGGATGACCGATCGCGAGCTTGAAGCCGACCGGCTTGCCGTCGCTGAGCTCGCGCAACCGGGCTAGAAAGGTGAGCAGCTCCAGCGGCGTGCTGAAGGCCGAATGGGCGGACGGTGAGACGCAGTCCAGGCCTTCCGGGATACCACGCACGGCCGCGATCTCGGCGCTCACCTTGGCCCCCGGCAGGATGCCGCCGTGACCAGGTTTGGCGCCCTGACTGAGCTTGAGCTCGATCATCCGCACCCGCGGATGCGCCGCCTTCTCGGCGAAGCGCTCTGGGTCAAAGCGGCCGGCTTCGTCCCGACAGCCGAAGTAGGCACTGCCGATCTCCCACACCAGGTCAGCCCCGCCCTGCAGATGATGAGGCGACAAGCCGCCTTCGCCGGTGTCGTGGTAGAAGCCACCCGCCGCCGCGCCGCGACTGAGCGCCAGCACCGCATTGGCCGACAGCGAACCAAAACTCATCGCCGAGATGTTGAAGACACTGGCCGAGTAGGGCACGCGACAGTGTTCGCCGCCGATCGTGATCCGGAAGCTCGCCGGATCGGGCGTGGTGGGTGCGAGCGAATGGTTGATCCATTCATGGCCAGCCTTGTAGACATTCAGCTCGGTGCCGAAGGCCAGCTTGTCCAGAATGTTCTGACTGCGTCGGTAGACCACGCTGCGCTGGGCGTGGCTGAAGGGCACTTCGGCGTCGTCGTCCTCAACGAAATACTGCCGCACGAAGGGGCGCAGGTCTTCGGCCAGAAAGCGGATCCGTCCGATCAACGGATAGTTGCGCCGCACCGCCGAAAAGGGTTGCCGCAGATCGATCAGCCCCAGCGTGGTCAGGATCACGCCAACCAGGACAGCCAGCCAGGCCGACGGATACAGCACGGCCAGCGGAATGCAGAAGATGGTCAGCAATACGACGATCGCAAAAGGCAGATAGCGCAGCGGCATGGCGGGTTCCTGGTGTCGGCGTTGCGTTGTCGGGCAGGGGCGTCAGGCTTGGTGGTGGAAGATAGCAATGCTGGTCGTCGAAAACGATGGCAGGCGTGGAGCCGCTGGAGTCCTCATCGGCTTGACTAGCGCGTCCGGCTTGGCGCAAGACTCGAACCGGCCGATCCTGGCCTGCGCTCGCTCAGGTGGGCCCGATCGGTGAAGTCCGCTTCGGCTATGACGCGCCCAGTCCGCTGAACACGATTCATTTCCTCGGCCCGCCGAGCGAGTCCTGGTAACCTGTTTCCTAAGCGTGTCTCTCGAAGTATGAAGGTGAACGGAACCCTCCGGTGGCCTTTGACTAAAGCCACAGCGCGCGTTAGACTCTTGGCGAGCCTCCCTAGCCGGTGGAAGGAGGCGCCCACCACTCGAAAGAGGGGTCTAGCAAACGCTAGGTAAGAGGAACCGGACCGCTTCACCAAAAGCCCCGAAATTCGGGGCTTTTGCCTTTTGGCAACTTCTTACTTCGCTTTGTTCCTCGGACCTTTGTGTTTGGCAGGGATTGCGCCGACCAGTCCAGCGCAGATGGTTGCGAACACTCGTTCATTCTGGCGCTGAACGCTGAGGGGTTCATCCTTCACATAGGCGCTTTGGACATACATAATGAGCTTGCGCGCGCTCGCGGCTGGCCGATAAATATCGAAGAAAACCTGATAGTGCGGACCGCTCTGCAGCTGGCCCAGTGGACGCCAGACCATGTAGTTATTCTTCTTGGCACCGTAGCATTTCGTCTTGCCATCCGTGAGACCGTCAATCATTTGCGGCAAGGAAAACGAGAGCTGGTGCCGACCCGGGTGAAACAGCCGAGCGCGCCCGCCCGAATCCAGCCAGTACCTTTCGTCTCCAATCACATCAAGCGGGTTAACCGAGTTGTCTTCTTCGGTGACAACGTGACAGTCGAAAACGACCTTGATCGGAACCACCAGCGCAGGCAGGTTACCTCTGGCGGACCTAGACAGCTCCATGTCAAAAGGCAGGAGGTGCGTGAGTGGTTGTAATACGCCTTGGATAGTGCGATTAGCCCAGACGGTCCATTGGGCGGGATGCCTCCAAGGATACCTCTCCAGGTCTTCTTGCGAGGGCATCGGCAGCTCTTCTTCAAGCACGGGGATCACTATGTCGTCAGACACGCACAAGAATACCCTTAGGGTGCAATGCGAGTAGACGAGGTCGGCACGTTCAAGAGCAACCGCCACGGACATTGGCGGCGGCATCGAGTGCATTCTTCACATCTACCGGCTTCCCCTCCCAGAGCATCCAATTTGGCCTTTCAGTCCAAAATGTAGCCCTAGGGGTACAATCTGGCAAGCGCCTGCGGAAGTAGATGCCTAGCGAAATAGATATCGTCAACCCGGTCTCGCTTCAAGGAAAAAGCACTCGGGCAAAAAGGCCGGTGCAATGTGCTTGATGTCTTTCGAGGACACGCCGCAGGCGACGAAACGTTCACGCCACTGCCGGACGACCGCAACGATGCCGTCGATGGCCTGGCGCGCTAGATCCAAGGTCAGACCGAAGCGATTCGCCTGGGAGAGCAGGTTGTAGATGCTGGCTGTGCGGCCGTAGCTGCCCACCGTCAATGCGAGATCGCGTCGTTCGAGGCTGATCAGGGGAGTCGGAACCAGGTCATAGGCGGGCGAGAGCCGCCAGCCTCTCTGCCGTCGCAGCAAGGCATGATTGCGCGGGTGATCATCGTTGTTGGTCACCGCAGCATTGAAGACCATCCGGCGGAACAGTTCGGCGCAATCGGTCTCGGGCTTGTCTGACCAGCGACGCAGGTTGTCGGCCAGCAGGGGGTAGGACCAACGATCCCGGTCCAAGTGGCTGTCCCCACAGTCGAGCACCGTCAGCGCGCTGACCAGGCCAAAGCGCAGGTAGCCGCCTTCGTTGTATTCGCGATCGAAACGCCGCAGCATCAACACGTCATTGCCACCGACCGACTGCAGCCGCGCCTGGGCGACGTTCAGGTTGCAGCGTCTGGCCAGATCCAGCGTCGCAAATTCGACCCGTTGCAGGTTGAATCGGTCATCCTTCGCGGGGAATTTGCCCAGCCACAAGGCCTGCCCGTCCTCGATGGTTGCTTTCGGTCGTGCGCCGCCCATGCTCGTGCCCGGATCAAGCTGTTCGAGCACATGGGCTGGAACGCGCCGACCTTCGTCAATGGCTTGCGAGGCGGCGATCAGCTCGTCCAGTTGATGGGTTCGGTTGTAATGACGCCTGGGCGCGGGTGGCTGGACCTTCAGCCCAAAACTCAAGTATCCGGCGCCGTCCTGAGGACCGTGGAGCAAGTAGTCGATCTCCTGCAGATCAGCCGGGCCGCGCTCCAGCTTGTGCTCGATCACGCGCCGCCCCCAGGCATCCGGCGCAGCGTCGCGCACCGCGCCGGGGATACCGTTGAGCTGCGTGAACTCGAAGACCTGCTTCGCCAGGGGCAACCGGAACGGATCGAGCGCCACTGCCTCGGGTCTCGCGAGATAGCGGTCGCCGTAGCGGAAGCGGCCAATCTGCGTCCCATCCGCCAGACTCTGCACGCGCAGCAGCGCCGCCGGCACTGGCTCCAACGTGGCGGGGAGCTGGACGTAGACGTAGGCTTCGCGCTCAGAAGTCATAGTCGTCGCGGGGCTTGCGCGGCTTGCCTGCCCGCGCAGGGCGTCGAGCGGCTTCGAGCGCCTTGCCATGCAGATCGGCATCAGGATCGGCGACGCCGTTCAGCGTTCGGTCCAGGCCCAGGGCCCACAACACGGTGAAGCACACCCCGACCGCCGTGCCTGGCCTGCCCAACTCCAGCGCAGTCAGGGTGTTGCGGTTGATGCCGGCCTTGCTCGCCAGCTCAGCGACGGACCAGCCCCGGCGGATGCGCGCGATCCGGATACGCTGACCGAACTGCGTTACCTGCTCGGTGACTTGCAGCGGGATCTCAAACTTGCTCATTAAGCTAGGCGAAGTAGTCTTATATGCCCAACATTCTAGGCGAATGTATCCTGAGCCACAACCACGGGCGGTCGCAAAGCGTCAGAAAGACAGGCATTGGACGGAACAATGCCCATTTTGGTGGTCAAGTAAGCCGGGTTGTAGCGAGGAAAGGCGTCCTGGCACCAAGGGTGCTGCGGAATCGACGCTGGACCAAGGAAGCGGTACGGGCAAAAAGTGGAGCGGGTGATGGGAATCGAACCCACACCATCAGCTTGGGAAGCTGAGGTTCTACCATTGAACTACACCCGCCCGGTGCAGCCGCTGCGACGATCATAGCCGCTGGCAGGGCATGCTGCCAGAGACAGAGACCGGTTCAGGCGGCGAGTCAAACTGATCCAAGACAAAGCCCCCCAGCTTCAGGGCGCAGGCCCACCTGTCCCCGCCGCACTCCGCCGCATCTCACCGCGATTGAGCAGCCAGTACAGCCCCAGTCCGGGCAGGGCCACGATCGTGGTCAGGATATAGAACTGCACATAGCCGACCGCCTCGATCAGCGCGCCGGTAGTGGTGCCGGACAGGATCCGCCCGACGACACTGGCGGCGGCCGAGATCATCGCGTATTGGGTGGCGGTAAAGCGCAGGTTGCACAGGGACGAGAAGTAGGCCACGACGGTGACACCGCCGACCCCGCTGGCGAAGTTCTCGAAGCCGATGGCCGCGGCCATCAGCCAGTTCGAATGGCCGACCATCGCCAACCCGGCGAAGCTCAGGTTGGACACCGCCATCAGGAACAGGCTCAGCATGACCGAGCGGTAAACACCCATCTTCGTATACAAGATGCCGCCGACGAAGATGCCGGCGAGGAAGGCCCAGAAGCCGAAGCCGACGTCGTAGATCGCGATCTCGTCGTTGGTATAGCCCAGATCGTTGAACAGCAGGCGCAGGCTCAGGTTGGCCAGCGTGTCGCCGATCTTGTGCAACAGGATGAACAGCAGTACCAGCCAGGCCCCCTTGCGGGCGAAAAACTCGGTCAGCGGTTCGACCACCGTGCGTAGGCCGGCCATTACCCCGACACCGGCGGCAACGATCTGGCGTCGCGCCGGCTCGCCCAGCAGCAGCGCGGTAAGCATGGCCGGCAGGGCGAAGCTGGCACAGGCCAGATAAGCCACCGCCCAGCCATAGCGGGCCGCCAGCACCAGTGCCAGTGCGCCGGCGGCGGCCGAGCCGATGCGCCAGCCGTACTGCGACATCCCCGAGCCCACGCCCAGCTGTTCGGGCTCGAGCAACTCGATCCGATAGGCATCGATGACGATATCGAAGGTGGCCCCGGCGATCCCCACCAGCACCGCCGCCTGAGCGGTGACCAGCAGACTCGCAGTCGGGTCGACCTGACCCAGATGAACCACCGCGACGATCACCAGGCCCCCACTGAAGAGCAGCCAGGAGACCCGTTGGCCGAGCCGGCCGAGCAAGGGCAGGCGCACGCCATCGACCATCCAGGCCCACAGCCACTTCAGGTTGTAGGCCAGAAAGGCGAGCGCAAAGGCCGTCACCGCCTTCTTGTCGATGCCGTCCTGGGCCAGCCGGGTGGTCAGCGTGGCGCCGATCATCGCAAACGGAAAGCCGGACGAGATGCCGAGGAACAACGCCGCCAGCGGCGCGCTTTCCAGATAGGGGCGGATCGACGGCGGCAGGTGCTGGCGCCAGGTCGTGACTGACTCAGTCAAGCCAGTCGCTCCGAACGGGCGCGTGCTGCCATCGGCCGACCAGAGCTGGCGGAATCTGGGGAACGGCAGTCAGGTCGGTTCGCAAGTCCAAGTATCCATAGGGCGACGAGGCAGGCGCCGCAGTTTGGCATATCTGCCGTGCCTGTCTGTATCGCTGGATCGGGCAATGCCGGGGCAGCTGCGGACCAGCAGCGAAGCATCCATTGCCTTCAAGCCATGAACAGATAGTCGATTCCTTCCAACAGCCCGCGCTGCGCACACCACTGGCGGATTTCCGGACGCACGTTTGCGCTGCCGACGGCGATCAGCACCAGACAGCCCTTTGGGCACTCCAGCAAAGCCTCCAGCGGGCCCACCGGCAAACCGCGCTTGAACCCGCCGATGCGGCGCGGATGCACATCGACGAAGGCCTGCGGCTGTCCACCGCCCGCAATCAACGCATCATGCAAGTCCCGCCCGCCGGGCCCGGCACCCCAGATCCACAGCGCTCGACCGGCACCACGCCAGCCAAGCAGGTGGCGCACCTTCAGGGCGAGGAAGCGATCCCGGCCATAACGGACATCGGTTCGCGTCAACCGGCCAGCGTGGTCGCGCCAGTACAGCAGCACGGGTTCCGGCTTGCCGAAGCGCATGCCGCGTCGTGCCGCCTCCAGCCACAGGCCATAGTCCTCCGGGTCGGGTCCGTCCTGATAGCCGGGCAGCGCCTTCCAGACGCTGCGCCGGATCATCACGGTCGGATGCGGCAGTGGACTTTCAACGAACAGCTCACGCTCGATCGCGGCGGGTTCGGTCAGCGCGTTCAGCCAGGCCTCGTAGCGCTGATTCCCGGCCTGCGCCAGCGGTCCGTCGATCCGAACCCGGGTGGCGCAGATATCGACCTCCGGATGGTGAGTCAGATAGTCCAGCTGCGTCGCCAGCCGCTCCGGCAGCGCCACGTCATCGGCGTCCATCCGCGCCAGCATCGCACCACGCGCCTGGGCGAAACCGTGGTTGAGCGCATCGACCAGGCCGCGTCCGGGGTTTGACAGCAACCGCAGCCGTCGATCGCTGCCAGCCAGCACGGCCAGTGCCTGTGTCGCGCCGTCGCTGGAATGATCGTCGATCACCAGCAGTTCCAGGTCCGTCAGGCTTTGCCCCAGGATCGAGTCGACCGCGTCGACGATCGCCTCGCGCAGCCAGACACCGCCGTCTCGCACCGGCAGGATGACCGAGACCAGCGGCTCAGACATGGCAGTTCGTTTCGGTGCGCGGAGACATTGCCCGGATTGTAGAGCCAGGGGTGGGCTGGGACTTCCACCCGTCCGAAGATGGACAGTCGGTTGTGGCCACCTGGTACAGCTACAGCGCTGAAGGACGGCCAATCTGGTACACGACGCGAACGCGCCAATGGACGGTGACCGGACCTGGACTATGGACACACCCAGGGCAATGCCCAAGTCAGCTACGACGAGCTCGGCAACCTGCTCCACCGCGAAGACCGCCGCACCGGACTGAAGGAGG
>DAIMJK010000024.1:0-17035 GCA_036722245.1 Lysobacterales bacterium | reverse complement strand
AGCTGAGCTACCGGATCGAGCGCTACCAGCGCGACGCCCAGACGATGCTGGCACCGCCGGAATTGCGCCAGGTGCACCCGCTCGGCAAGTCACCGGTGATCGATGACGAAGGCACCGTAGTGGCCGAGTCCGGCGCGATCATCGAGTATCTGGTCGAGCGCCATGGCGGAGGCCGACTGGCGCCAGCGCGTGATTCGGCCGCGTATCTGCAATACCGCTACTGGCTCCATTTCGCCGAAGGTTCGATGATGTCGCCACTGCTGATGAAGCTGGTGTTCGACCGAATCGAATCGGCGCCGATGCCGTTCTTCGCCAAGCCCTTCGCTCGCGCCATCGCGCAGAAGGTCAAGCGCGAGTTCATCGCGCCGCGGATCGGCGAACACCTGAAGTATCTGGAAACGGCGCTGCCTGAAGGCGGCTGGTTCGCCGGCGACCAGATCAGCGGCGCCGACATCCAGCTCAGCTTTCCTTTGCAGGCCTCGGCAGCGCGCGGCGGACTGGACGCGCGCTACCCGAAGCTGCAGGAGTTCATCGCCCGGATCGAGGCCAGGCCGGCTTACCAGCGGGCGCTCGAACGCGGCGGCGAGTTCGCGTTGGGCTGAGCCCCGCGGCAACCGCGGGGCCGTCGTTGACGCGGAAGTCCGCGCTACCTACTCGAAGCCGTCCGCAAACAGGTCATCCGAGATGCTGACGATGAACTCGCGCGTCTCCTGCGCACCGCAGCTGTCGAATACCGTGGCGCGGATGGAGTAGTCGTCGTCGGGTGTCGCGCCACCAGCGGTGATGGTCACCACGCCTGCGCCATCGATGCTCACCGTGCCGCCGCCGGGCAGGTTGTTCGGCAAGACTGACGCGCCGACCAGATTATTGTTCGCATCGGCCGGCGGTACCGAGGGACTGACCTGGGTACTGCCCCCCGCGGCCAGATTGACGTCGGCATAGCTGCCCAGCGTCGGGGTCTGGTTGCGCGAGACGTTGACCAGCACCTGGTCGGTGCTGACCGAGCCGTCGGTATCGACCACTCGCAGCGTCAGCGGATACACACGCGAGCCGTTGGTCGGTGCCACCAGTGTGCATTCGGCGGTGGCACTGAGGCTGACCTCGCCGTCATCGTTGGCGACGCTGACCGCCAGCTCCGGCGGATTGCCTTCGACCGAAACGATCAGGTCGCCGGCCGGATCCTGGATGTCGCTGATGGTCGCGACCGGTCCGGTCGCGGTCGGGCTGCCCTGGGCGGTATTGATCGATCCGTTGACGACGATCGAAGGCTCAGTGTTTGGACCCGTGATCTCGAAGTCGACGTCGGAAATGTCGAAGTAGATGTTATCGACCGCCGAAACCCGCACCCGCGCCCGTGTCGTGCCGGCGAAGTCGGGGATGATCAGGACGGCGCTGCCTGTGTTTGGTAACGGCGCGCTCTCGATCGGAAAGCTCAGGCCGCCATCGATGGAGAAGGCAATCACGACCTCACTGGTATTGATCGGCGCCGCATCCGTGCCCGCGACGTCCCAGGTGATGGTCTGCTCGCTGTCGGCGGCCCAGCTGACCGCGGTGTTGGGTGAGGTCACCCGGAACGGTCCGGCGGCAGTGCTGACGGTGATCTGGGTCAGCGCATCATCGGTACCGCCGCCACCAGCCTGGTTGTCGCGCGCGGTGACGCGAAAGTTCATGGTGCGGTTGGTGCTGGGCAGGACCTCGCCGGTGAAGCGGTTGGGTGAGGTGGTGCCCGGCAAGGGCGCGCTGGCCGGCACATCGTTGGCGTTGTTGAGGATGTAGCGCAAGCTGGGGAAGATCCGGGTCGGCTCCAGCGTGGGGATGAAGTTGCGGAAAATCGGCCGGCTGCCGTTGTCCACCAGCGAGCCAGCGGCATTCGCCGCGCCCAGGTCGAACTGTTCCCAGATGTACGTCAAGGTATCACCATCAGCGTCACTGCCTGCCGCGGTCAACTGGAAGGGGGTGAGCTGCGGGATCGTGAAGGCTGCGGTCGTGGTCACCACCGGCGGCGTGTTGCCGGTGGCACTGGTCGTGCCACAGGTCGATCCGCCGCCCGTGCTGACGAAGGTCAGCATCTCGTCCAGACTGACGCGGTGGAAGTAGTCCTCGCTGTTGGGCTGCAGGTTGTCTGCGCCGCAGATACCGGCGTAGGACTGAATGGTGACGCCACTGCCCGGCTCATAGGCGGTGCTGGCATTGCGGTTGCCACCCGAGCAGTTGCCGCCGGAACCGTTGAAGGCATGGTTGCCGCGATACTGGTGGCCGATCTCATGAGCGACGAAATCGACGTCGAAGACATCCCCGATCGGCGAACCCAGCCCGGTGACACCGCGCGCCTTGTTGTTGGTCGAACAGACCGAACCGAGCGAGGCGATACCGCCACCGCCGGTGCTGACCACATGACCGATATCGAAGTTGGCGTTGCCGATGACATTGTTCAGGTTGGTCTGGTTCTGCCCCAGCATCGCGCCGCCGTTGTTGTTGGTGTACGGGTCGGTGGCGCCGTCGGTGTAGATGATCAGGTCATTGTTCGGGATCAGCTCCATGCGCACCGCCAGATCACGCTCGTAGATGCCGTTGACGCGGTTCATCGTGGTGTTGATCGCCGCCAGTCCGTCGGCCACGGTGCCGCCGTGGAACTGCGTGTACTCGCCGGTAGCGGCCATCGCCAGGCGATGCGTGCGCAGGGTTTCGCCGGAAGCCAGTTTCGGCACCACGCCGCGCTTGGAGAAATCGGGTAGATCCTGCGGCAGCTCATCGCCAGTCAACAGACAAACGGGGCGCTCGCCCTGCAACTGCGCGTCACGCTTGTGATAGACCATCGCGTACTCGCGGTCACCCGGAGCCAACGGGTCGATCAGCACGGTGCCGCGCCAGGAGATGATCTGGGCATGAAAGCCCTTGTGGCTGCGATCCAGTCGCACCGTGGCGGATGGGTCGTCAATCCCCTGACCCAGCCAGCTGCGGATCTGTGGATAGCGCGCTGCCAGCGCGGGCGCCATCACCGGCGATTCGACGATGCGGAAAGACTCGAAACGCCCATCCGGCAGAGGGAGCTGCAGAATGACATCGCTGTCCGCGACAGGCGCTGCGGTCTCCAGCGGCGCGTAGCTCAGCAACTGGTCCAGGGCGGTCTGATCAATGCGCAGGCTGCGATACGCGGTGGGCATGACCGCGCGTGGAGCAAGGTCTGCAGCACGCTGCACATCCGCGGCTGAGACGTCAGTCCAGACGCCATCGGCAGATTGATTGGCCTGCACGACAGTGGACAGGGCGAGGGCGAGAAAGCTGGCGCTAAAGGATGCGCGCCAGGCGCGGGCAGACACGGACATGAGTACTCCGGTTCGAGAGTGGCTGGTTAAAGCCCGAGTATCGGCTAAAAGTGCGCGTGGTGCATGTGCGGGGTGCGATTCAGCGTGTTGTGTCCACACATAAAAACAGGCCACCGATCGCTCGGTGGCCTGTCAGAAGTGTTGCCTGAAACGATGGATCAGCCGCGGCGAACCACCCACAGACCGCCACCGGCCAGCAACAGGGCCAGCAACAGCAAACCGAGATGGCTCAGCGACGGCACCGGAACCACACCGGTACCGATGACCAGGGATGCAGAGTTGTTGCTCAGGTCGGGATCGACACTCACGGTACTCACCGCAGCCGTCGCACTCAAATCACCACCCAGCACCACCGCCACGGTGACGTTGCAGGTGAAGCTGGCGCCAGCAGCAAGGGTCGGAACGCTCCAGCTGACGACGTTTCCAGCCACGGTCGCGCCACAATCACTGCCAACAAAGCTCAGCTTCTCGTTCAAGGTCAGGGTGAACAGCACACCGCTTGCGTCGCTGGGGCCGTTGTTGGTTCCGGTGACGATGAAGTTGAACTGGTCGCCCACCTCCAACGCACCGGCATTGCTGGACAGCGTCAGTGCGACGTCCGCGCTGGCACCTACCGCGGTGGTGGCGGTTGCGGTGTTGTTGGTCGGATCGGTGTCATTGCTGGTGGTGGCCGCCGTTGCCGTCGCACTCAGCGGGCCGATCGCGGAAGGGGCCACCAGAGCAACGATCGTGGCGGTCACGCTGGCGCCATCGGCAGTCGCGCCGGGCCAGCTGCAGACGACCGGAGACACGGCGTTGCAGGAACCGCCGGCGCTGGCCGTGGCCGAGACGAAACTGGTGCCGGCGGGCAAGGGCAGCGTGATGGAGACATCGTCCACCGGGTTTGGACCATTGTTTGTGGCCACCGCGGTATAGGTCAGGTTCTCGCCAGCGGTCACCGGATCGGGCGCGTCGGCCAGCGTGATGCTGAGGTCGCCACCGGCACCGTCACCGAAGAGGAAATCCGGGTGATAGATGCACTGGGCTGAATTGTCAGGCACCGAAGCCGGCGTGTCGCAGGCGTAGGTCAGACCAATCGTCGCGCCGTCATTCTGGATGCCGGTGGTGGAACCCGAACCTGCTTCCGGATTGCCGGCACCGTGCTGGAACACGATGCCAAAGCTGGTGTCGTACAGAATGGCCTGAAAAGTCCAGGCATCGGTACCGCCGAAATGCTGCACACCGTCCCACTGGAAGATGTAGCAACCTTCAGCGCCACCCCAGCCGCTGGGGCGCGGGCAGGCGGCAAAGTACTCAAAGAACAGCTGGCCAGTCCCGGCCACCAGGTTGAGATCGTCGTGCAGCGGGTAGATGCGGGCGCCGCCGCCAGTGCTCGGCGCGAACGGCAGCGGGCAGTCGTTGCTCAAGTCGGGGCCGGTGTCGGTCACATCGGTGGCCAGGTAACCGTTGGAGGTGGCGGCCAGGTCGGTCACCAGGGTGCCGTAGAAGTTGAACGCGGGGCCGGGCAGGTTCACCGGCGTTCCAGTGTCGTCGCCGACCAGGACCGAGGCACCGGTCGCGGAGATGTCGACAAACTGCAACGTGCACTCGGGCTCGGCTTCGTCATAGCCGATATAACCAAAGGCGTCCGGGCCGAACACGGTAGTGACCGCATTGCCGCTTTCGACGGCGGGTGGGTTGGGGTCCTTGACTTCCTGAGCGAAAGCGGAGGAGCACAGCAATAGAGACGCCGATAGCGCCATCGTAAGTGTTGAATGCTTCATGTTTGTTCTCTTTTGTGGTGCAGGGCGCTCGCGAATATAGAGGCGAGTCCGAGCTGACGCAACTCTCACGGGGGCGCAATGGGCTGATGGGCAAGTGTTCGGGTACGCTGCGGCGAAGGTCTTGCCGCGACGATCGAGGGCGCGTTGCGGCATTGACGGCAAGATCCAACCTGTCAGACGCGGGAGCGAGCACTCATGATCAACCATCGGTCTGTTTCGGGGCACCGAATGCGTTGCCTGATCGGGGCATTCGCTCTCGTCGCGAGCAGCAGTCAGGCGCAGCAGTTCAGCGATGTCAGCGACAGCGCCGCACCGCGGATTGATCATCGTGGCGTGCCGGTATCGATGGACTATTTCAGTACCGGCCAGGCTTTCGGCGACGTCGACCAGGACGGATTCCCGGATCTGTTTCTGACCTCCAGCGAGGGAGCCAACTCACTGCTGCGCAACCGCGGCGATGGCAGTTTTGAGCTGTGGGACATCGGCGCGGCGCTGGCCTTGCCTGATCACCTCAGTGGGGGTGCGCTGTTCCTTGACTACGACAACGACGGCTGGCCGGATCTGCTGGTGCTCGGTCGCGGTTCCAGCTATCTGTTCCGGAATCTGCAGGGGCAGGGTTTTGCCGACGTCTCGGCAATCACCGGTATCGGCGCGGTCGATGTGCAGGCGCAGTCTGCGGCGGCCGGCGACATCGATGGAGACGGGCGCCTGGACCTGTACATCGTGGCGTGGATGGACATAGGCCACGGCCTGACCCAGGACCGCCTGCTGCGGCAGAACGCCGAGGGTGGGTTTGATGACTGGTCGCATCTGCTCGACCTGGACACGCGCTCCCGGCCCGGCTTCGCGGTATCGATGCTGGATCTGGACGACGACGGTGATCTGGATATCTTCGTCGTCAACGACAAACTGGTCGGCAACGCGCTGTGGCGCAATGACGGTCCGGGCTGTGGCGGCTGGTGCTTTACCGACGTGGCGGTGAGCAGCGGCGCCTTCAGGCCCGTCTTCGGCATGGGGCTGGCGCATGGCGATATTGACCACGACGGCGATCTGGATCTTTACTTCTCCAGCATTGGCGAACAGGTGCTGTTGCGCAATGACAGCGACGCCAATGGCCTGCGCTTCACCGAGATCAGTCAGAGCAGTGGTACCGCTTTCGATGCCGTTGGATGGGGTGCGGAGTTCCTCGATCTGGATCTGGACGGCCGCATGGATCTGTATCTGTGCACGATGACCCAGAGCAACCGAGTCTTCCGTAACGTCAGCGATGGCGTGTTCACCGATGTCTCGGTGGCGAGCGGCGCGGACGACGCAGGCGCTTCGATTGGACTGGCCTTCGCCGACTTCGACCGCGACGGCCGGCTCGATCTGATCGTCGGCAACTGGCGCGATCGCTACCGCATCTACCGCAACACCACTGCGGTGGCCGGTCGTACCTGGGCCGGAGTGACGGTGCGCGGTGGCGGACCGATCAACCGCGATGCGATCGGCACCAAGGTATTCGTGCTCGACAGCCTCGGTCGTGAGCACCGGCGCGACGTACGCGCCGGATCGGCCATCGGCGGTGGTAGCGAGATCGCGCTGCACTTCGCTTTTGGCGATGCCGTACCGACCTTCGGCCGGGTGAGTTGGCCTGATGGCAGTTCACAGCCGTTCCGGGTGCAATCCAACGTCTACCAGACTATCGACTGGCAACCCGTGCCCGATGCCTTGTTGAGCGATGGCTTCGATTGACGCGCTCGTCAGGCCTCAGGCGCCCGTCAGGCGCAAGCTCGACTGGTAGCGGCGCTGGCGTCCATCCAGCGGGTCGACGAAGTCCAGCGCACTCGCCAGGAGTTGCAGAGGAACCGTCGCGGCCGAGCCGGCCGAGATCTCCACCGGATCGCGCAGGACCGGATACCAGCGATCGCCACAGATCGGCGCACCCAGCGCGGCCATATGCACACGCAACTGGTGCTTGCGGCCGGTCAGCGCTTCGAGCGCATAGCGCCAGATTGCTCCCTCGCGATCGAGCACGTCGATCCTGGTCTCGCTGTTTGGTGCCGCGTCGATCTCGGTCATCCGGAAGAAGGGTTCGCCGCGGACGATGCGGCTGCGCCGGATCTGTGGCCAGCGCTGATCGGGCAGCGCCGGCGCCAGGGCCTGGTAGTGCTTGCCGATCCGGCGTTCGCGAAACAAGGCCGCGTAGCTGGCCCGGCTGACCGGATTGGTCGAGAACAGGACCAGTCCGGCGGTATCGCGATCGAGCCGGTGCAGCGGTACCAGATCCGTGTTGCCGGTCGCACGGATCAAGCGCGCCAGCAGAGTCTCGCGCAGGTAGCGGCCCGATGGCGTCACCGGCAGGCCATGGGGCTTGTCGGCGACCAGCACATGCGCGTCGACGTGGACGATCCGCTCGATCCCGTCAATCGGGGCCTCGTTGCGTACTTCGCGGTAGTAGCGCAGCTCCAGACCAGCCTTGCAGGGCGCGTCGACAGTCAGCGCGCCAGCCGGCCCGAATACTCGCCCACGCCGCATGCGGTCGATCCACAAGGCACGCGAGACCTGCGGAAAATGGGCGCACAAGGCGTCGAGCACGGTGGGCCAGGGCCCGACCGGGAGCCGCCAGCGACTTGCCGCGACGCCGTCGTCGTCTACTGCTGGAAACTCCGGCTCAGGCATGTCGACCGCCTCTGCTAGCGAGTTTGACGCGAACTGCTCTTGACCCCGAGTGCTCCGCGGGGAGCCGATCCGAATCCGCCTGGCGCGCTGCGCGCGCCCTCAGCCAAGCTGGTCGTGCAGTAGCTGCAGCCGCCACCGGCTCAGCCCTTGCGGCCATTGGCCGTCGCGCACGCGCGCCTCCAGGGCGGTGCGGGTGGCTATGAACTCCGGCGCCAGATCAAGCTCCTTCGCCAAGTCGTTCAGCTTGCTCCGCAACTCAGTCAGCAAGGCCTTCTGCGGGCCTTCAAGGGCCGCACCGGCGAGCGGGAATCCTGCCGGTACCGATCCGGCGGCGGCGAGCAGTTCAGCGAAACGCTCGGCGTCGCGCTCCGGCTCGCGCCGCCCGGCCTCCTTCAGGGCCTTGATCTGCGCAGCACGGTTGTCGGGCCCGGCGAAAGCCAGCGCCACTGCACTGGCTGTCGGCAGGATCCAGCTGCGCGGCTTGTCGCGCCTCTCGGCCTCGGCGTCGCGCCAGCGCAGCAGGTGACTGAGCCGGTACTGCACTTCGGCCGGGAATTGGCCGGCGTTGCGCTCATTCAGGTGCGGATACTCGGCTATTGGCGCCAGCACGCGGTCTATCTGGCGCCCGCAGTCCTCCTCCAGCCAGCTCATGCGTCCCCGTTGCGTCACTTCTGCGAGCAGTGGTTCGGCCAGTGCTTCGAGGTAGTACACGTCATCGGCGGCATAGCGGCACTGGCTGTCGCTGAGCGGTCGGCGCAGCCAGTCCGATTGCTGCTCGCCCTTGCTCAAGGTCACCCCGAGCCGATCGGCCACCAGCCGCTGATAGCCGATCTGACCACCGCTACTGCACAACTGCGCAGCAATCTGGGTGTCGATCAGCTGCGATGGACGCTGTCCGGTCCAGCGCGACAGCACTTCGATATCCTCGCCGCCGGCGTGGATCAGCTTGCGTACGGCCGGATCGGCCAGCAGCCCGCCGAGACCGTCGCGCTCGGGCAAGGCCAGTGGATCAAGCAGGAAGACCTCCCGCTCTACCGCCAGCTGGACCAGTCCCAGTTCGGCGTGATAGGTGCGCCGGCGCACGAACTCGGTGTCGATGGCGAAGCTGCCGGCGGCGCGTGCGCGCGCCTCGAAGTCGTCCCAGGCGGTGCGGTCGACCAGCCAACGCCATCGCGACGCTGGCTCTGGTTCAGCTGCTGCCATTACAGTAGAGGCCAGGTGCGCCGAGTCGCCGTCATTGTGCTTAGACATCCGTGGTCCAAACGCTCAAGAACAACCTGAGCTTCGTGTTTGCTCTGGGCATCATACTGGGCGCGGTCGCGCTCGGGGCGATGCGTGAGCAATGGGCGACCGCGGGTGGTCCACTGCGGTTGTTCGAAGAGCGCCCCGAGTCCGAGCCGGCCAGCCGTGCCATGGGCTCGGTCACGTCCGGCGATCGGCAGACCGATGATGGCGAGGAGAGCATCGAGGCGCTGGCGCAAACCGCCATCGAAACACCTACTCCCGAGCCGGTCGAAGAGCCGACGCCAGCCGACCTTGCCCAGGCCCTGCTGGGGTTGCGTTCGGCGTTGGCAGATGGGCGCTTGTTCAGCCCGGAGCGAGAATCGGCCGCCTTCTGGGCAGATTCGGCATTGCGCGTGGACGCCGTCCAGGAGGAAGCTCGGCAGGCACTGGATCGGTTGGTCGACGAACTGACCTCGTACAGCTCGGGTCGGCTGCCGCGGGAGGACCTGGCGGGAGCAGATCGCATCCTGCAGGTGCTCCAGCGCCTGGAGATAGAAAGCGCCAGCGCAGCGGCCGTGAGTCACGTGGTCAACGGCGCCCGTGAGCTGCACGGGCACATCGAGAGCGGCGAAAAGGATCTGGCTCGCGAGGGCGCGAGCTCGAGTACGCTGCTGCGCGCGGGCAAGAGCTTTAGAGCGGCGTTGGCGATAGATGATGCCAATCCGGCTGCAACCAAGGGCATTGAGACGGTCCAGCGACGGCTGGTTGATGCAGCGCTGGCGGCGTCACAGGATTTCGATTTCAAGCGGGCCGATGAACTGATCGAGCAGGCTCGATTGCTGCAGGAACGCTCACGCCTGGTGAACAGCGCGGCAGCGCAACTGATGGCCTTTCGCGCGCGCAGCGAAGCCGAACTGCTGGCACAGTTCGATCAGGCGCTGGAGGAGCGCGATGTGGCCAGCGCAGCCGCTTCGCTGCAGCGGCTGGAGCGCTTTCTTGATGACGAGCGGCGGCTACGCAGCCTGCAGCGCAAGCTGTCAAATGCCGAGCTCTATTCCGGCTACAGCCAGGGCGAGACCTTTACCGACAGCCTCGCTACAGGCGGCCGCGGCCCGCGCATGGTAGTGATACCGGTGGGTCGTTTCGTGATGGGCTCACCCGATGGCGAGCCCGGCCGCGAGCGAGTGGAAGGTCCGCAACGCGAACTGCGCTTCGAGCGGGGCTTCGCGGTGGCGCAAAGTGAGGTCAGCGTGGCCGAGTTCAGACGCTTCGTGGAAGCAACCGGCTATGTCACCGACGCTGAACGTAGTGGCTCATCGGACACCTACGAGGAACGTGGAGGCCGGCTGGTCAACAAGCGTGGCGTGGATTGGCGTCGCGACTACCGCGGCAGCAAGGCTCGCGATACCGATCCGGTGGTACACGTTTCCTGGAATGACGCCGCCGCCTATGCGCGCTGGCTGGCCGAGAGCAGTGGCCGCCCTTATCGACTACTGAGCGAGGCCGAGTTCGAGTACGTGTTACGTGCCGGTACCCAGACCCGCTACTGGTGGGGTGACGGCCCGCCGGATCGGGTGCTCGCCAATCTGACCGGAAGCAACGACGTGTCCAGAGGCAAGCGCAACTGGGCAAATGCCTTTCCCGACTACGGTGATGGCTTCTGGGGACCGGCGCCGGTGCGCTCCTACGAAGCCAATCCCTTTGGGCTGTATGACATCGACGGCAACGTCTCGGAGTGGGTCCAGGACTGCTGGCACGACAGCTACCGACGTGCGCCAGATACCCCGGCAGCCTGGGTCAATCCCGGCTGCGAGGCGCGCGTCGTGCGCGGCGGCTCCTGGGGCAGCGCCCCGGAACAATCACGCAGCGCCTACCGCATCGCCACCGTGGCCAATGTGACGGGAGGCCGGGTGGGGTTTCGGGTGGCCAGGGATCTATAGCTTGGAAGCAACGGGGAAGGCTGAGGGGAATTCAGGGCCCAGGGCTCAGGGCCCAGACAGAGAAAGGGCCGCATGTTCAGCGCTCTCCGTTCCCTTGCTCTTCTGGGCCCTGTGCGCTGCTCTTTACTTGTTCTTTCTCTTCTCCGCCTTGTCGGCACGCTTTTCCTTCAGCGACTTGGCCGGCTCCTTCTTCTTTTCCTTTTTCTGATCCATGCCTTTGCTCATGCTCTGTCTCCTCGCATTGAGTGCGTGTGGAATGACGACACGATGGTTCGATCGACGCGCCTGGGCGCGTACGCAGTGTAGCCTTGTCGCACGCTGTCGGGTGAGCCCGGGTGTTCGGAAGTCTGCCGTTCTAGCCCTGATGTAGCGGGCTCTTGCTGACCCTCAGCCCTCAGCCCGCATTGGACGATAGTGCCGACCGGATCCCTTGGTCTGTTTGACCACAGTGTGGCTGATCCTGCCAGATCGGTCGTCCTTGCTGCGCAGCAAGGGTGCGATTCAAACTGATGTTTTGAGGAACCTGCAAAGGACTGAGGGCCCAGGGCTCAGGGCCCAGTCCGGAGCCAAGGTGAGGCGAGTACGGAAGCCTTCGCGCTGCCCTCGTGCCTTGACGGGCCTCAAGTTGGCTCTTGACCTTGCTGGGCCCTGGGCCCTGGGCCCTGCAACCACCAGCCCCCCGAAACATCAGTTTGAATCGCACCCGCGGAGCAGCGCGCGCGGGGTCATGAGCAAGCAATGGCGCGACTCTTGCATAATCAGGGTCGGGCTGATGAAGGAGATCTGGATGAGCATGGGACGAGGTTCGGCAGGCAACGTGATCGCCGCGCTGGCGAGTTTCTTCATACCCGGGCTGGGTCAGCTACTGCAGGCGCGCTTGCTGATGGCCATCGTCCATTTCGTGCTCGCGGCCGTGCTGTGGCTGATCCTGCTCGGTTGGGTGATCCATCTGTGGTCGATCATCGATGCGGCGCTGTTTGAACCGCCGCGCAGGTACTAGTCCAAGCCGTCTCAATCCTCGAAACCATTGCTGAACAATGGCGCGAGCAGCCCGACTTCCTCGGCCAGGATGGCGATATCCATCTTCAGTATGCCGCTGGCCAGCTCACGGCCGCGCAGCAGGTTCCCAGGGGTGTCGGTAGCGCGATGATAATGCGGATAGATGGCGGCGCCATTTTCCCAGCTGAAGACTCCGGGCACACCGGCCTGCAGGAAATACCAGTGGTCTGAATAGGCTTGGGTCGCGCTGCTGAGTATCGGACTGATTTCTGGCGCATAGGTCGCTGCGGCACTGGCATAGCGGGGCAGTTCGTCGGCATAGGCTGAGGTCGTTTCGATCCGCGCGCTCAAATTGTCATCGACGGCGTAGCCGATCATGTCCAGATTGATCATGTAACGAAGCTTGCTGATGTCGCCGGAAGTCTGCAGCGCCTGGACATAGCGCTGACTGCCAACCAACCCCTGTTCCTCGCCGGCAAAGCACATGAACAGCAAACTGCGCTCGGTGTCGACACTCTGAAACACCCGCGCCAGTTCGATCACGCCGGCACAGCCGGTTCCATTGTCGTTGGCGCCGGGCTGAGCGTTGCTGGTATCGCAGCGACTGGTGTTGCGCGAATCAAAGTGGGCGCCGACGACCACCCACTCGTCGGGCAACACAGCCCCACGCTTGATCCCGATCGGGTTCGCCAGACTCACCTCCGGCCGCGGTGGCGTGCAAACAGCGCCGCCATTGAGCTGGAACAAAAAGCTGTCCAGCTGCAGTCCCAGCGCCCCGAACTGATCGAGGATCCAGTCATGCGCCAGACCGAGCTCGGCGCTGAAACTGTTGCGATCGAAGGCGGCCAGATCGACCACCGTGTCGAACCAACGCTCGCCATCAACAAGGTCGGTCAGCGCCAGAATCTGCGGATTGGCCGCGCCGCGTCGAGGTGGCTGGTCGAGGTTGAATGCAGCTCGGGCGACCAGCCCATCGGCCGGCAGGGGTTCGCCGGTGATCAGCGGTCCGCGCGTGGCGCGTGCCAGCGCCGGCGGTTTGCGCAGGATCTCGTAGCCGCCGACCACAGCAATGGCCGGCTCCGGATCGTGCAGAGTGCAGACGTGATCGCGTACGACCACCTCATCGGCGGCCAGGCGCAGCGGCCCGGGTCGGACGCCCGGCTGCTGCAACCAGTGGTCGAGTGCCGCCGGGGCGATCCCAAGCAACAACTCGGTACCGAACTCCGCCTGCCACTCCACGCCATCAGCCACCTTGAGTCGCGCCAACTCGGCTGCACCGGCACGCTGGACATCGACGATCACGGTCGGGCCGGCGGCCTGCGCCATTGCCATTGGCAGACTGAGCAGAAGTACAAACGCGATTGCGAACCTAGACATGAGCGATCCAGCACCAAACCTCAGTACAAGACTGCGAATATGGCACAAGGTCCGGCAGCGAGGCGTGATCGCGGTCTGCTGTCGAGCGAAAGAGCTGATTGACCACAAGGTTAGCTGCCTTTCTCGCTCTTGTGTCTCAGGACTTTCGATCTTCAACCGGCATGAACTCGGTATTGAGCTGATCGCGCCGGGAGGCCAATGGATCGGCCTGGATGAATGCGGCGACGATGCGTTCGTAGTCCGGATAGCGTGCGACCAGACGGCGCAGGTTCTCGCCGCCGGGTTGGTGACCCTCGGCGGCGAAGGATTGACCGCCCTGGTGGACCACGTAGGCGTCGTCGCACAGTACATTGCGCCAGCCATGGCCGGCTGCTCGTCGGCACCAGTCGTTCTCTTCGCCGTAGCCGCGGCCGAAGGTCGCCTGGTCGAAGCTGCCGATCTGCTCCAGGGCGGCTCGTCGCAACCAGAGACAAAAGCCTACCCCCGTGGGCAGTTCCGGATAGCTCGGCGATCCGCTGGCGGCGATGGCGCGGGCGATCGCATCCGGTTCGGGCGGCTCCGGGTTGGCCCGGCAGAAGGTCGGCAGCGAGCAGATTTCGGCGTTGTTGGACCATGGCGTGATCGATCCGATGCGCGGGTCGCTGTTGGCGCAGGCCTCGATTCGCTCCAGCCAGGCTTCGGTGACGATCGTGTCCGAGTTCAGCAACAGCACCTCGCCGGTGCTTTCGGCGATGCCGCGGTTGACGGTGCCGACGAAGCCGAGGTTGGCCGAATTGCGCAAGCATCGGACTGGTGCCGACAGCGGCGGCAGATTCTCCAGCAAGCGAGCAACGGCCGGATCGGGCGAGGCATCGTCGATCAGCAGGTACTCGCCAGCGTGTTGGCCATGCAGCGCCAGGCTGGTCAGACAGCGCTGCAGCGCTCGCGCTGCGTTGTAGATCGGAATGATGACAGTGGTGGGCATCGGGGCTGGTACCGCAGTGCCGCGGCTGACTATCCCTCACCCCAGTGATGGGCCAGCCGGACCATCCCCATCTCGCGGGTTTCGCCGCGAATGACCAGATCGCGCAGGGCCATATCGAACACCCGCAGCCCTTCCGGATCGAGCGCGAACACACGCAGCGTGTAATGGCCGGGCAACAGCGCCAGGCGCTCGAAGGTCAGGCAGTAGGCATAGCAGTGTGGGGCCAGCTTGAGCGGCCGGATGCCATCGAACTCCGAACCCGAGCCGTACACCGGCGTGCCGTCGGCGCGCAGCAATCCGACCAGCATGTGCGGCTCGCGGTCATCCGGGGAATGGATCTGCACCTCCACCTTCAGGTCATCGCCCTGGGACAGGGTCAGATGCATTTCGGCTTCCTGACCATTGGTCGCATAGCTGATGATCCGGTACTGATCGGCCCCGGTGGCCTGGGGATGCTTCTCGCGCTCGGCAGCGGTCTTGCGCTCGTGGTAGGCCAGGTACTCCTGGGTCACGTCGAAAACATCGCCATACTGTACGACCCGGCCATCGCGCAGCCAGATAGCATGGCGGCAGAGCTTCTGGATGTGATACATGCTGTGACTGACCAGCAGCAGGGTGCCACCGCGGGCGACGTACTGCTCGATCCAGCGCACGCACTTCTTCTGAAACGACTCATCGCCAACAGCGAGCACCTCGTCCGTTATCAGGATGTCGGGCTGACGGGTGGCGACGATTGCAAAGCCCAGCCGCACGACCATGCCGGTGGAGTAATGCTTGATTGGCTCGTCGATGTACGCACCCAGATCGGCGAACTCGATGATCTCTTCGCGCCGCGCCTCGATCTCCGCTGAGCTCATGCCGAGCAGGGCCGAGGCAATCGTGATGTTGTCGCGGCCGCTGTATTCGGGATGGAAACCGGCCCCCAGTTCGAGCAGTGCCGCCACTGTGCCGTTTACGGTGACGGAACCACTGGTCGGAGTCAGAACCCCGGAGATCAGCTTGAGCAGGGTCGACTTGCCCGCACCGTTCTCGCCAATCACGCCCAGCGACTGGCCACGATGGATCTGGAAGTCGATGTCGCTCAGTACCGGCACCGAATCCGGCGATCGCCGGCCCAGGGTCAGATTCCACAGCGCGCGCAGCCGATCGGTCGGCTTGAAGACTTTTGGGAAGGCCTTGCCCAGGCCGCGCGCCTCGATCAGGACCGTGGACGCTGAGGCAGGCGCGCTGGTCACGGGCCGGAAATCTTCCTGAACGCCCGAAGCCTTGCTTTGGGGGCATTCCTCACCAATGTCGGTTTGAGGTACGGAGTTCACAGGAAATCTTCGAAATGCTGGGCCAGACGGCGGAACAATGCCATGCCCAGTACCAGCGTTGTAGTGGCCACGATGAGCGCGATGAGGTCTGCGGCGCCCAGTTGGAGTTCGCCCATGAGGAGCAGCGATCGCAGCTTCTCCGGGTAATAGGTAAGCGGGTTGACGGCCATCAGGTCGCGGGCGAACTCCGGCAACATGCTGCGCGAGTACAGGATCGGCGTGAGGAAGAAGCCGAATGCCAGCAACTGCTGGACGATCTGCGCCAGATCGCGCACGAACACCTGGCAGGCGGAAAGCATGAAGCCGACGCCCAAGGTGAAGATTCCGAGCATCAGCAGCACCGGTATGGCTGCCAGAGCGCCGGCCGGGCTGATGCTCGTGCCGGTCAGGGCCAGCAACACGATGACAAAAGCGAATCCGATCAGATGCACGCCGAAGGTGGCGATGATCGAGGCGATCACCAGCACTTCGGCGGGCAGCTTGACCTTGCCGATCAGACTCGCGTTGTCGACGATGGCTGGCAAGCAGCGGCTGACGCCTTCGGCAAACAAGAGCCAGGCCCAGAAGCCGGCGGCCACGTAGGGCACGAAGCCGATCTCCGCCGCTTCCGGGATCCGCGCACCGAAGATGTGCACGAAGACCGTCGCGTACAGCGCCAGTTGCGCCAGCGGATGCACAAAGGCCCACGCCAGCCCGCTGACGCTACCCAGATAGCGGCTGTTGACCTCACGGCGGGTGAAGTGCGGGATCAGCCGCAACAGGAATGGGTGACGCATCCCGGGGGCACTTGGTCTCAAACGGGCATCGCCTTTATTCGGCAGGGTCGCACCTGCGTGCGCGTCATTGCGTCTGATCAGGCGTTCCCGAGGCACCCGTTTCCAGTTCGCTGCGGCGATTGGCGATCCAGTCCTGGAAGCGGGCCAAGGCCTCTGCATCGTGCGTGGGCTTGTCGGCCCTTAGGTCGGACAGGAGCCGCTGCTTACGGCTTTCCTCGAAGTTGGAAGCCAGGCGCTGAACGAGACTATCCTTGACATCGTCGAAGCTACGGCTCTGACCTGGACTACGCTTCTCGAGCTTGATGATATGCAGGCCAAATGCGCTACGAACCGGCTCGCTGATCGGCTGCTCCATTCTGAGGCTCAAGGCCGCGTCAGCGAACGCGGAGTCCAGCTGACCGGGGTCTGTGATATCGATCAATCCAGTATTGTTGCGCTTGGATCCGTCGTCGGAGTATTCCATCACGAGGGCCTCGAAGTCCTCCCCGGCGAGCGCACGGGTGTGCAAGTCCTTCGCGATCGCTTCTTGCTCCATTCTGGAGCGCCGGTCATTGCTGATCAGCAGATGACGGACCTGCACGGACGGAGGGATGTCATAACTCTCGCGATTTGCCAGATAGCGCTCGCGTGCGTAGCTTTCCAGGGCCTTTTCGCGGTCCGTCGTTGCCTCCTGGTCCAGTCTATGTCGA
>DAIMJK010000023.1:0-17116 GCA_036722245.1 Lysobacterales bacterium | reverse complement strand
CGATCCGGGTCATTGTCCAGCGCTGTCTTCAAGTATTGACAGCGTTGTCATTGAGGTTTAAAACGTTGCTGCGCCATCTCGCCCAAGGGTCGGCTTGTCGGGTCGGTCATCGGGGTGTCGGCGTCACGCAGCGTCCATCTGGGTGCGGGGAAATGGGCTCGAAAGGCGTCACGTTGGCAGGAGGATGCCTGCAACGTGGGCGCAGGAAGGCCCGGCCAGCGGTTCAACTCTGGGAGGGGAGAACACCATGTCCATCGATTCGAAGCGCCGTCCTCAAGTCGGCCAGGCGGAACCGGCGCGCTTTCGCCGCGCTCTGCTCACCCTGTGCATCGGCGCCGCGCTGCATGCCCCGGTCTGGGCACAGGACTCGGCAGCGGAATCCGACACCGAGGAAACGGAACTCGAGGCGATCACTGTCACCGGCATCCGCGGCTCGCTGATGCGCGCCCAGGACATCAAGCGCGAAGCCGACACCCACGTCGACGCAATCTCGGCGTCAGAAATCAGTGCGCTGCCTGACGTCAGCGTGCTCGAAGCGCTGCAGCGCATCCCCGGCATCTCGATCGAACGCTTCGCGGCCAAGGACGACCCCGACCACTTCTCCACCGAGGGCAGCGGCGTGACCCTGCGTGGTCTGCCCAACACCCGCAGCGAGTTCAACGGGCGCGACACCTTCTCTGCCAACAGCGGCCGCGGCCTGTCCTTCCAGGACGTGCCACCGGAACTGATCGGCAGCGTCGAGGTGTTCAAGAACCAGACCGCCGACATGATCGAAGGCGGCATCTCCGGCACCATCAATCTCAACACCCGCAAGCCGCTGGACTCCACTGAGCGCCTGTTGCAGTTGACCGGTCAGGCGAACTACGGTGATCTCGAAAGCTCGGTCACGCCGAGCTTCTCCGGCTTGTACAGCAATGCCTGGGAGACTGCCGGCGGCCGGATCGGCTTTCTCGCCAGCCTGGCCCGGTCCGATCTCGACTTTCGCTCCGACGGCGCGCAATTCGGCGCCCATGTGTTGCAGGGCGAAGGCAGCGGCCGCTATGCGCCGATCAATGCCGGTATCCGTACCACCTCGACCAATCGCAAGCGCGAGGGGGCAACCCTTGTCCTGCAGTACGAGAACACCGATCGCACGCTGGACTTCACCGGCGAATACGTGCGCTCGGACAGCGATTCCGAGTGGGTCGAGTACGCCTTTTTCTCCGACGACGCCGGCAGTTCGCCGAGCCCCGACTCGGCCTACGACGGCCAGGGCCGCTTCGTCAGCGGCACCCTGCAGGGCGTGGCGTCGGGCCTCGGACCGCAGACGCGCGGTTCGGACGGCAACACGCTGGTCGAGGATTACTCGCTGAATGTCAATTTCAGGCCGACCGACCGCCTCAGCCTGTCCGCCGATCTGCAGTACGTGGAGTCGAGCACCGACATCATCGATCTTTCGGTGTTCGGTGGACTGGCTCGCGAAGGCGGTGGTCCGAGCGGACTCAACATCGATCTGGTGCGAGGCAGCGGCGCGCCGCGGATCGACTTTCGCGCACCCGATGGCGCGACCCAGTCAGATGCAGACTACTTCGCCGATCCGAACAACTATTTCTGGCGTGCCGCGATGGACCACATCGAGGAGTCCGAGGGCGACGAGCTTGCCTTCCGCTTCGATGCCGACTACGCCCTGGACGGCGATTTCTTCCGCGAAGTGGAGGCTGGCTTCCGCACCGCCGAGCGCGATCAGACCACCCGCTGGTCAACCTACAACTGGGGCAACCTTTCCGAGACCTGGACCGGCAACGGCCTGGCCAGCTTCGCCGGCGGAGCGTCGGCCTCGGGCTTTCAGCTCAATCAGGCCGGACCGTTCGCCTTCGGCAGCTTCCACAATGGCAACGTCGGCGGTCTGCCGGGCGGTGTCGGTGTGTTCCCCAATCCCGGGCTGGTGACCAACTACAGCGCCTTCCGCCAGAGTTTCGACGTGCCCAGCGTGTTCCGTGCTTCCCTCAGTGGGCGTCCCGGCGCGGACGGCTTCTACATCCCTGCCGAGATCAACGGCACCAATGAGCAGAACAATGCACTCTACGTCCGGCTGAACTTCGAGCACGATGGTGAGCGGCGGCTCAGAGGCAACGTCGGCTTGCGCTATGTCGAGCTGGACACCCGGGTCAATGGCGGTATCACTTTCCCGACCCTCAACCTGAGCCCGGAAGTCGCGGCGACTCTGCCGCCCGAGGTGCGCGCCTTCGCCAACGGCGCCAGCAGCACAGAGGACGCGCGGTCCAGCTACGACACCTTCCTGCCCAGTCTGAATCTGACCTACGAACTGGCGCCGGACATGCTGCTGCGATTTGGCGCGTCCAAGGCGATCGCGTTTCCGGATCTGGGCAACCTTCGCTACAACTACAACATCTCGGCCGACATCCAGACCAACGAAGACGGCAGCGCGACGCTCAATCGGTTCTTCCAGAGCAGCGGCAATCCGTTCCTGAAGCCGATGGAGTCAAACAACTACGATCTGTCGTTCGAGTACTACTTCGGCCAGTCGGACTATGTGGCCTTCGGGCTGTTCTACAAGGACATCAAGAACTTCTTCTCCAACAACACCATCGAGACGCCGGTCAGCAACAACGGGGTGACCCAGCTGGTCGACATCGACCAGCCAATAAACATCGGCGAGGCCTCGATCACCGGCTTCGAGTTTTCCTACCAGCAGTTCTTCGATCAGCTGCCGGGGATCTGGAGCGGGCTCGGCGTGCAGTTCAACTACACCTACCTCGACCCGAGCGACGTACCGCAGCAGAACTTGCGACCGGTCCAGTCGGGGACCGTGGACGATCCCAACAGGGCCAGCATCCCGTTTGACAACCTGCCGCTGCAGAGCCTGTCCGAGCACCAGTACAACCTGGTCGGCATCTTCCAGAACGACAAGTGGGAAGTGCGGCTTGCCTATAGCTGGCGCGACGACTACCTGCTGACGATCCGCGAGGTGAACATCGGGCTGCCTACCTTCGCCAAGGACTACGGCCAGCTCGACGGCTCGATATTCTATCGATTCAACGACACCTGGCAGGTCGGCTTGCAGGCTTCGAACCTGCTGCAGGACGATGTCATTACGGAGAACCAGGTCAACTCCGAGGGCTTGCGCGTGTTCCGCAGCGCCTTCATCTTCGACACCCGCTATACATTCGTGGTGCGTGGGACGTTCTGAGCCGGACCGTCATTTTGAGGAAGCTCTGGAGACCTTAGGGCCCAGGGCTCAGGGCACAGGGCCCAGCAACGTCAAGAGCCGCAGCTTCCTGCTCCTGCTCTGAACTGGGCCCAGTCCGTGGGCCCTGGGCCCTGTACCTCCCATACTCTCCGAAGCATCGGGACAACTTCAGGCCAGATCGGAAGTGATGGACGCGACTGACGCGGGCAACGAGGGGCCGGTGCGGCAGGTGGTGATCGCCGGCGGTGGCAGTGCCGGCTGGATGAGCGCGGCCGCCTTGTGCAGCGTGCTGGCCGGCCGCGGTATGCGGATCACGCTGATCGAGTCGGAGCAGATCGGAACGGTTGGTGTGGGCGAGGCAACCTTGCCGCACCTGCGCTACTTCAACCAGCGCCTGGGCATCGACGAACCGGCCTTCATGCGTGCCACCGGCGCGACCTTCAAACTGGGCATCGAGTTCGCCCACTGGGGTCGACTGGGTGATGCCTATATCCATCCCTTCGGCGACTTTGGCAGCGACGTCGACGGGCTGGGATTCCATCATGCATTCCTGCGTGCCCGGGCGGCGGGCAGCCCCCACGCACTGGGCGCGTATTCCGTGCCGGTATGCATGGCGACGGCGGGACGTTTCGCCTTCCCCGCCGCTGACCCTTCGACGCTGGCGTCGACCTACTCCTACGCCTATCACATCGACTCATCGCTCTATGCCCGCTTCCTGCGCGAGTTCTCCGAGGCCCGCGGCGTCAAGCGGCAGGAAGGCCGCATTGTCAACGTCGAGCAGGACCCCGCCAGCGGCTTCATTCGCGCCGTCGTGCTGGAGTCCGGCGTGCGCGTCGAAGGCGAGTTGTTCATCGATTGCTCGGGCTTCCGCGGCCTGCTCATCGAGCAGACGCTGAAGGCCGGCTACGAGGAGTGGAAGCACTGGCTGCCCTGCGATCGGGCCATCGCCATCCCAAGCGAGGGCGTGACCGATCCGCCGCCCTATACCCAGGCCAGCGCCGAGCGGTCCGGCTGGCGCTGGCGTATTCCGCTGCAACACCGGATCGGCAACGGCCACGTTTATGCCAGCGACTATTGCAGCGACGACGAAGCCCTCGAGGTCCTGCGCGCGGCGCTGCCGGGGCGGGCGCTGGCCGAGCCGAACATGCTGCGCTTCCGGACCGGACGGCGACGCCTGGCCTGGTCGCACAACTGCGTCGCGATCGGCCTCTCGGCGGGCTTCCTGGAGCCGCTGGAATCGACTGGCCTGCACTTGATCCAGCTGGCGATCATGAAGCTGGTGGAATTCTTCCCCGGCCGGGCGATGGAGCCGAGTCTGCGCCAGGAGTTCAACCGGCTGATGCAGATGGAGGTGGAGCGGGTGAAGGATTTCCTGATCCTGCACTACCACGCCACCGAGCGCGATGACAGCCCGTTCTGGACCCACTGTCGGATGCTTGATTTGCCCGATTCGCTGCGGCACAAGCTGGACACTTTCCGCGAAACCGGGCACGTGGTGCGCTACCGCGAAGGGCTGTTCCTGGAGCCGAGCTGGATTGCCGTCTTGCTGGGGCAGCGCTGTCTGCCTCGCCGGCTGGACCCGCGTATCGAACGCTACCCACTGCCTACCCTGCAGGCAGCGCTGGAGGCCCTGCGCCAGCGGGTCAGCGATTGCGCCGAGGTCATGCCTCGCCACCAGGAAGCGCTGGAGCGCATCGGCAACAACGACGATCAGGGTTGGCGCCGAGCTTCGATGAGCCTGTACGGCATGCGCGAGGCCGCCCATTAACGCCGGCGCCCCGCTGCGCAGTCTGCTGGTCACCGGCGAGCCGGTGCATGCATGGATGGTCGCCGCGCGGCTGGCGCGCGCGCTGGCCCGGCACGAAGTGCGCGTCATGCTGCTGGAAGACGGCAGCGAGCAGGTCCCTGGCATCCTGTGCTTCGACCCGGACATCCATGCCTTCCACCGCACCCTGGGAATCGAGTGCAGCGATCTGCTGCGATACCTGCGCGCGGCGCTGCGCTATGGCAGCCACTATGCCGACTGGCCCGGTCCCGGCCAGTCCGGCCTTGTCGCCTTTGGCAGCGCCGGACAGCTGATCGAGCGCGTGCCCTTCCAGCACTATGTCAGCGCCCTGCGCGGACTGCGGCCCGAGGCCCGACTGGCCGACTACAGTCCCGCCGCGCTGGCGGCACGGGCCGGGCGCTACGCCCTCCAGGGTAGCGGTCCGCTGACCGGGCTCGAGGTGGGACTGAGCGTCGAGGGCGCCGATTACCTGGCCTTTCTGCGCGCTCTGGCGAGCGACCTGGGGGTCGAGCGGGTGATCGGCAGGCTGCAGCAGGTCGAGTGCGACGCGGACGGTCAGGTGCAGGCCCTCCGCCTGGACGATGGGCGGCGTCTGCTGGCCGACGCATTCTTCGACTGCACCGAGCAGGCCGAGCTGTCGAGCGCCGCTGGCTCGATCGAGCGCCAGCCGTTCCCGGCGCATGTCGGAATCGGCCGACGCGAGCTGCGACGGGGCGAGCTCACCGGGCCGACGCCGCCGTTCGATCAAATCGTCTGGCGCGAGGATGGCTGGGAGCGCCTGCGCAGCGTCGCCGGCAATGTTGAATCCGAACGTGTCTGGACCTGTGATGCGCCTGGCGCGAGTGATGGCCGCGGCATCCCAGGCCTGCTTCGCGCACCCTGGCGGGGGCGTTGCGTGGCGCTCGGGCCGGCGCTGGGCGAGTCGGTCGACCTGGTCGCCGACCGCTGGTTGCTGACCCGCCGCGCCATCGCACATTGGCTGCGCCTGCTGCCAACGCGTGTGCACTCGCCCAAGCTGTGCGATGAGTTCAACCGGGTGGTCGTGACCGAAGCGCTGCGGCTCGCCGACGCGCAAAGCCTGCCGCTGTACTTTGCTGCCGCCCGCACGCCGGCCTGGGCCGCGTCCGTAGCCGTCGACGAAGCCGCGGCAACGGACCTGCGCTATCGCGTCGAGTTGTACCGAGCGAGCGGTCGGCTCAGCTTCCACGAGGATGACCCGCTCACCGCGCAGCGCTGGATGATGCTGCTGGAGGCCTTCGGCGCGCTACCCGAGGCGGCGGATCGCATGCTGCCGGTGTACCCGCCGGAGGAGCTGGCGCGGCGCATGGACCAGGTCGGCCAGGCCCTGGCGCGAGCGGTTGCCGGCTTGCCTGCCCACGATACGGCGCTGGCCAGTCTGCGTCGGCGCGCAGGCGCAAGCGCATGAACCACGCCCTGCGCAGTATCGTCATCGTCGGCGGCGGCACCGCCGGCTGGATGACCGCCGCCGCGCTGTCGAAGGTGCTGGGCCAGGCCGACTGCAGCATCACCCTGGTCGAGTCCGAGCAGATCGGGACGGTCGGCGTGGGAGAGGCGACCATCCCGCAGATTCTTACCTTCAATCGGCTGCTCGGCATCGACGAGGACGATTTCGTTCGCAGCACCCAGGCCACCTTCAAGCTCGGCATCCGCTTCGACGACTGGGGCAGGGTGGGCGACAGCTACCTGCATCCTTTTGGCGTGTACGGCCTGCCGATCGAAGCGATTCCCTTCCATCACTACTTCCTCAAGCTGCGCGCACTCGGTCGCCTCGAGCGCATCGACGAGTTTTCCCTCGCCTGCATGGCGGCGCCGCAGAATCGATTCACTCGACCGCTGGATATTCCCAAATCACCGCTGGCACAAATCGCCTATGCCTTTCAGTTCGACGCCAGTCTGTACGCCCGCTACCTGCGCAGCTACGCCGAAGCGCGGCGGGTGCAGCGCATCGAGGGGCGCATCACGGAAGTCAAACAGCATGCCGAGAGCGGCTTCGTCGAGTCGGTGGAACTCGATGATGGCAGGTGCGTCGAGGGCGAGCTGTTCATCGACTGCTCCGGTTTTCGCGGCCTGCTGATCGGTCAGACCCTGGGCGTTCCCTACCATTGCTGGAATCAGTGGCTGCCCTGCGATCGCGCCCTGGCCGTTCCCTGCCAGCGCCCCGGTCCGCCCGAGCCCTACACCCGCGCGACGGCGCGAGCTGCCGGCTGGCAATGGCGCATCCCGCTGCAGCACCGCAATGGCAACGGCTACGTCTACAGCAGTGGCCACATCGAGGAAGCCGAGGCCGAGGCGATGCTGCTTCAGAACCTGGATGGTCCGACCCTGGGACCGGTGAACCGGCTGCGCTTCACGCCCGGTCGGCGGGAGCGATTCTGGGACCGCAACGTGGTGGCGATCGGCCTGTCCAGCGGCTTCCTGGAGCCGCTCGAGTCGACCAGTATCCACCTGATCCAGTCTGGCATCGCCAAGCTGATCGGGCTGTTTCCCGGCCGTGACTTCGCGCAAGTCGATATCGACAAGTACAACCAGCAATCGATCAACGAGATCGAGCGTATCCGCGATTTCGTGATCCTCCATTACAAGGCGACCGAGCGCGAGGACTCACCGTTCTGGCGCTACTGCAAGGCGATGTCCATACCGACCAGCCTCGCCGACAAGATTGCGTTGTTCCGCGCCAACGGACGGCTCTACAGGGAGCACGACGAACTGTTCTCCGAGACCAGTTGGCTGGCGGTGTTGCTCGGCCAGCACGTGGAGCCGGCGGCCTACCACCCGCTGGTCGATGGCTATCCGGTCGAGCCGCTGTACCAGTATCTGGACCATGCCCGTCAGGTCATCCAGCGCGCCGCGGCCGCGATGCCGACCCATGAGGCCTTCATTCGCAAGCATTGCAAGGCGCCGACCTGATGAACGGAGCTCCAGCCAAGAGGAGGAGAACGAGTGTGGCGAGGTTGTTCCACTCGATCAGACACGGTCTGTTGCTGTCCCTGCTGCCATTCGTCACGACCCCGGCGTTTGCACAGGCGGTGGACCCGGTCGCGGCGGACCGTGCGGGCTATGAACTGATCGGCCGTTTCGATGCCGGTCTGCTGAAGCGGAAACAGGACACCATCCGGGTCGACGGCAACAGATTCGTTGATGAGTCGGGGCGGACCTTCGTCTTTCGTGGAGCGAGCATCGCCGACCCGGACAAGCTGGTCCGGGAAGGCCAGTGGCGCCCGGAGCTGTTTCAGGAACTCAAGCGATGGGGTGCGAATACGGTTCGCCTGCCGATCCACCCACGGGCGTGGCGCGAGCGCGGCCAGGCCGAGTACCTGAAGCTGATCGACCAGGCCGTCGTCTGGGCCAACGAACTGGATCTCCACCTGATCATCGACTGGCACTCCATCGGTTATCTTGCCAGCGGCCATTACCAGCACCCCATGTATGTGACCGACCGGCAGGAAACCCTGCGCTTCTGGCACGACATCACCTATCGCTATCAGGGCATTCCCACCACCGCGGTGTATGAGCTGTTCAACGAGCCCACGACCCTGCAGGACGCCTGGGGAGAATCCGAGTGGGCCGAGTGGAAAACACTGAACGAGCAGATGATCGATGTGATCTACGCGGTGGACAAGGACGTGATTCCCCTGGTGGCCGGCTTCAACTGGGCCTACGATCTGACCCCGGTTCGGGCATCGCCGATCGATCGCCCCGGCATCGCCTACACTTCGCACCCCTACCCGCAAAAGGAACAGCCAGCCAGCAAGCAGCGCCTGTTTGACCTGTGGGATGAGAAATGGGGCTTTGCGAGCGCGAAGTACCCGATGATCTGTACCGAACTCGGCTGGGTAAGGCCCGATGGTCATGGCGCGCACCTGCCGGTGATGAACGACGGCAGCTATGGGCCGCAGATCATCGAGTTCATGGAAGACCGCGGCATCTCCTGGACCGCCTGGGTGTTCGATCCGCAGTGGTCACCGACGCTGATCGACGACTGGGATTTCACACCGTCGGAACAGGGCGCCTTCTTCAAGCGGGTGATGCAGGAGAGGGCAAGTCAGCGGTCGCCTGCTCCATGAAGGCGCAAAGTGCCACGATGACGATCCCTCGCTCGTCGAATCTCGCGAACGCTGACAGCCAGCCGTGCTGCACGAAGGCCGGCAGATCAGCCTCGAATCCCGCCGCGAGCTGGAAGCGCGTGGTCGGATCATGAGAGCACGATTGACAGCGTTGTCAATTGTCGGGCCTACTTCCCCCCGCGGAACCCGCGCGCCGTGACAACGCAGGCCAGCGTCCGCACTGCCGGCACGCCGCGGCAGGCAAGGCCTTCAGGGGAGGGAGCGTCGATGCATCCAGCTGTTCGACCGACGGGCACGGCCGTCTGGCAGCGCAGTCACCGGCCCTCTTGCCGGAGGCGATCATGAGCCGTGCCCGCGCCGCGCTGGTCGCTGACATCGGCGGCACCTGGGCCCGCTTTGCGATCGCGCGCCCGCATGCGGACGGTGTGCCCACGCTGCATGCGCTCAGCCAGCTGCCGGTGGCCGGATATCCCTCGCTGCTGGCTGCGGCGCAGGACTATCTCGACAAGCTGCCCCCTGATCTGCCGCCGGCGACGCGCGCGGTGCTCGCGGTCGCCGGTCGGGTAGAAGCCAACCGCGCCGCGATGACCAACCATCCCTGGTTGATCGATGGCGCCGAGTGCGCCGCGGAGCTGGCGCTCGATCGGGTCACGCTGGTCAACGATTTCACCGCACAGGCGCTGTCCGTACCGCATCTGCGTGCGTCGGAGCGGATCGGGCTGGGGGGCAAGGCCACGGCGTCGACGCCCGCCGACCCGGCCACCTACACCGTGCTGGGGCCGGGCACCGGCCTTGGTGTCAGCGCCCTGCTCTGTCGCCATGGGCAGGAATTCGCCCTCGAGTCCGAAGGCGGCCATGCCACCTACGCGCCGAAGACCGAGCGCCAGCGCGCGTTGCTGGAGCAGCTGGCGCTGCGCTATCCGCGGGTGTCCTACGAACGCCTGCTCAGCGGCGGCGGTCTGTGCAACCTGCACTGGGCGCTGAGTCGCGTCGCCGGCATCGACACGCCGGAGGCGCTGCTACCGGACCAGGTCACCGAACGCGGTCGCCTTGGTGATCCGCTGTGCGCCGCCGCGCTGGATGTGTTCTGCGAAGTGCTGGGCGCATTCGCCGGCGATCTGGTGCTGACCTTTGGCAGCTGGCACGGGGTGTACCTGTCAGGCGGCCTGGTGCCACTGCTGATCGACGAGTTGCGCCTGCCCCACTTCCGTGCCGCGTTCGAGAACAAGGGACGCTTCGCCGCCGCCATGGCTGAGGTACCGGTGCATGCGGTGATGCATCCTCAGTCCGGACTGCTCGGCGCCGCGGCGATGGCCCTGCGGGTCAGCCCGGATGTTTTCTGAACCTGCTCCAGCCTGAGCTAATCTGCGCGCAGCGCCGTGGCCGGATCGACCGCCGCGGCGCGCCGCGCCGGAATCCAGCAGGCCAGGGCCGCGGTGCCCGCCAGCAGTACCAGGGCGCCGGCCAGCGGAAGCGGATCCCACGCCGCAATACCCGCGATCGAGGCGCGCAATGCAGGCACCAGCAGCACGAACAGCAGCAAACCCGTCGCCATACCGACGGCGCTGAGCCGTAGTCCGCGCCACAGCACCGAGCGCACGATCGTCCTGGGCTGCGCGCCCAGCGCGAGGCGCAGCCCGAATTCCCGCGTCCGCAGCGAGACCGCGTAGGCCATCAGGCCATACAGCCCGACCATCCCGAGCAGCAGACTGACTCCGGCCGCGGCCGTCATCACCCACAGCACAAGGGTCAGCCGCGCCATCGAGTCGCGCACGACCGCGCGCATGCTGCGGACCTCGAACAGCGGCACAGCGGGGTCCAGATCACGCACGATGGCACGGACGGCACCCACCAGCGCCTCGGCTGGCCCCTCCGAACGCACGCTCAACACCATCGCCGGAAGCGGGCCCGGCTGCAGCGCAGTGCTGGCCACCACTTGCGGCCGATACAGCATCGGCGCCGGCGGCGAAGCGAGATCCGCGTAGTGCACGTCGCCGACGACGCCGACGATGGTGTAAGTCGGCCCACCCGGATCCAGATGCAGGGTCTTGCCGAGGGACTCGCGGCCCGACGCGTCGGCGAACAGCAGCATGGCCGCGCGCTGGCTGATCAGGATTTCGTCCGGGCGCTGTCTGTCGAGCGCGCGGAAGTCGCGACCGGCCAGCAGCGGGATGCGCATTGCCGCGAAGTAGCCGTCGCTCACCACGTTGACCGGCAGCGTCCAGCGTCGTGTATCGCCAGCGCGCAGAAAGTCCTGCTCCGGCGAGAGTCCGGCGCCCAGCGGCAGCCGCGCGCTCAGCCCGGCTGCCTGCACCGACGGCAGCAGGCGGACGCGCTCGTTCAGTTCGGCATGGAAGGCCACCCGCGCGGCGTCGCCGTAGCGGGCAAAAGGCAGCAGGATGCGGAAGGTGCTCACCTGCGCGGGGTCGAATCCCGGCTGCACATCGTGCAGCCGCTGCGCCGTGCGCAGCAGCACGGCCGCCAGCGCCAGCACCACCACAGCCGCGGCGATCTGCAGCACGCTCGCCGTCGCCCGCAGCCGCTGCTGCGAGCCACCCGAGGTCTGACCTCGTGCACCGCTGTGCAAGCGACCGCTCAGCTGGGAGGAACGATCGAATCGGACCAGCAGCGCGGCGCCGAACAGCATGCCGAGCAGCGCCAGCAGCACGATCAGGCCCGCGCTCCAGGCGGACATACCCAGCTCGGCCAGCCGCGGAAGATCCGCCGGCCCGAAGCTGCGCAGCGCCTGCAATGCACCCTGCGCCGCCAGCAGCGCCAGCGTCGTTGCGGTTGCGACCAGCAAGCCCGCCTCTGCCAGCAGCTGCGCCGACGCGCGTCGCGGGCTGGCGCCGAGTGCCTGGCGCACAGCGACCTCCTGCCGCCGCGCATCGGCCCGGATCAGCAGCAGATTGGCGACATTGGCCCAGGCCACCAGCAGCACCAGTCCCGCCACCGCGGCCAGCATCCACAAAGTCGGTGCGATCGGTGCGGTGATTGCCGCCCGCAGCGACTGCACTCGCGGCGACAGCTGGACGTCCTCAAGCCAGTCCGCCGTCGCTCCGCCTGACTGCAGCTGTGGAAACCACTCCGCCATCCGAGGCAATACCGCCATCAGCTCGAGCCGGGCACTTTCCGCCGTCGCTCCCGGCGCCAGTCGCGCCACCGCGGAATAGAGGAACTCGCCCGCGGTCGCGGTATCGGACACCTTTACCGGCAACCACAGCCGCGTGCCGGCGTCGGGGAACGCGAACCGTGTCGGCATCACGCCGACGATCTCGCGCGGCACCTCGTTGACGATCAGCGTCCTGCCGATGACGTCCGGCGCCGCAGCAAACCGCGTTCGCCATTCCGCCTCGCTCAGCATGACGGCTTCCGGCCCACCCCGGCGGCCTTCCTCTTCCGAGAACGCCCGACCCAGCCTGGGCGGTACCTGCAGCAGCGGAATCATGGAAGGGCTGATCCAGCTCGCGGTCAGGTGCTCCGCCCCCAGTTCCTCGCGCCCCGACCACACATTGGCATTGCCGCTGCGATACAGCGCCACTTGCTCGAACTGGCGGGCATGTCGCCTGTAGGTTTCGAGGATCGCCGGCGAATGCGCGACGTTGCCGCCCGCGGCGACCTCAAGCTGAAGGCTGACCAGTCTTTCCGACGCGCCGTAAGGCAGCGGCGCCCAAAGCACGGCATGTTGCAGGCCGAACATCGCCCCGACAGCGCCCAGTCCCAAGCTGAGCGTGAGGATGACTGTGCCGGCGTACACCGGTGCGCGGCGCAGCGATCTCAGAGCCTGGCGGATAACCACGTGTTGCTTTCCAAGTCGGGAGTCGGGAGTCCGGAGCAACCGCGGGCGCGAGAGGCAGAGCAGGAAGCAGGCGCCAAACGCGGCTGGCAGAGTGGTGCGGACGTTGGGCGCTACTGCCAGCCATGATGCGTCCACAATAGCAAGAGCGAAGCTGCAGCGGGTGCGAATCCCCGCCCCCCCGACTCTGCCGCGGTCAGCCCCGGCAGCGCAGCATTGCGCGCCGCCTCAGGTCCGTGCCGGCTCGCCGAGAAACACCCTCGCGTATCGCAGCCCGAAGTAGAGAATAAAGCCGTAGCACAGCATCGGCACGAGGAAGGAGGGCTGGATGCCCATATTGTCGGCGACCAGGCCCTGGACGAAGGGAACCAGTGCGCCGCCGACGATGGCCATGCAGAGCACACCCGAGCCCTGCCCGGTACGCGCGCCCAGGCCATGCAGGGCGATGCTGAAGATGGTCGGGAACATGATCGAATTGAACAGGCCGACAGCCAGGATCGCCCACATCACGGCACGTCCCTCGCCGAGGACGGTGAACAGGATCAGCGCGATCGCGCAGCCGCCGTTGAAGGCCAGCGTGATGCCGGGGCTGACCTTGCGCATCACCGCAAAGCCGATGAATCGACCGACCATGGCCAGGCCCCAGTAATAGGCGACATAGGTGGCCCCGGTAGCGTGATCGAGCCCGGCCACGTTTTCTTCGGCGAAAAAGTTGACCAGGAAGCTGCCGATGCTCACTTCGGCACCGACGTAGAGAAAGATCGCGATGGCACCGAGCATCAGGTTGCGCTGTCGCAGCACCGACAGCCCTCCCTGCAAGTCCGCCGGCGCCGCAGCGTGCTCGATACGCGGCAGGCGGGCGAAGGCGAAGAACAGCGCCAGCAGCAGCAGCGCCCCGGCCAGAAACAGATAGGGCCCCTGCACCGCGGCCGCCTCTGCGGCGCGATGCGCCGCGCGCTCGGCATCGCTCATCGCGGCAAGACCCGCCTCACTGACCAGCGCCACTCCGCCGAGGATCAGCAAGCCACCGAACAGTGGGCCGACCGTGGTCCCAAGCGAATTGAAGGCCTGGGTCAGGGTCAGCCGGCTGGAGGCCGTGCGCGGATCGCCGAGCAGGGTGACGAAGGGATTCGCCGCGACCTGCAGGATGGTGATTCCCGACGCAAGCACGAACAGGGCAAACAGAAACACCGCATAGCCACTGCTTGCCGCCGGGTAGAACAACGCGCAGCCGCCGGCGGCGATCACCAGCCCGGCCACCGCGCCGTTCTGGTAGCCGATCCTGCGGACCAGGCCGCCGGCCGGCAGGGAGACCACGAAGTAGGCGCCGAAGAAGCAGAACTGCACCAGCATCGCCTGCACGTAGGTCAGGGTGTAGACCGACTTCAGGTGCGGGATCAGCACGTCGTTGAGGGAGGTCAGCAGACCCCACATGAAGAACAGGATGGTGATGATCACCAGCGCGCGGGTGTGCGATTGGCCGTCAGCGGCGGCCACTCCGGTGGCCACCTGTACAGGACTGTGACTCATGCGTGCGACCCCTCCCCGGCCCGCCCGATACGGACATGTCGTGCGCATTGTGCGGCAGAGCGCGCAAGATGACAACGCTGTCAACACTACCCGGATGCCCTATAATCGCGTTTGGATCCGTCGACATTGGCGAGGAGCGTATGGCGCGGGCGCGTATCGAGGACGTGGCCAGGTCGGCCGAGGTCTCCATCAAGACCGTATCACGCGTGCTCAATCGTGAGGCCAACGTGCGCCCGGAGACCCGCGAGCGGGTGCTGCAGGCGGCCAAGGCGCTGCGCTACACCCCGGACGCCTCGGCGCGCAGCCTCGCCGGCAGCCGCTCTTTCAACATCGCCCTGCTCTACAACAACCCCTCGGACAACTACATGATGGGGGTGATCTCCGGCGTGCTCGAGGCCTGCGCTCACGAGCAGTACCACATGCTCCTCTGTCCGGCCGCGCTGGATGACGAAGGTCTGCTGCACGACGTCGACGAGTTGGTCGCCAGATCGCGGCCGGATGGCCTGCTGCTCACTCCACCGCTGACCGATTCGGAGGCACTGCTCAAGCATCTGACCGAACTGGCTATTCCGTTTGCCAGCATTTCACCGCGTCGCCATGAAGACTGCGTAGGCGTGGCGATGAATGAGCAGGCGGCGGCCGAGCAGATGGTCGACCACCTGCTTTCGCTCGGTCACCGACGCATCGCGCACATCATCGGCCATCCAGCACACGGTGCGAGCAGCTGGCGCCTTGATGGCTACCGTCGTGGCCTCGTCGGCGCGGGCTTGAGCGTCGACCCCGAGCTCGAGGTGGCGGGCGAGTTCTCCTTCGAATCGGGTGTGGTGGCGGCGCAGCAGTTGCTCGCCATGGCCCGCCCTCCGACCGCCGTGTTTGCCGCCAATGACGACATGGCCGCAGGGGTCATCCACGTTGCCCACGAGCGCGGCATCCGCATTCCGGAAGATTTGTCGGTATGTGGCTTCGACGACTCGCCGATTTCGCGCCAGCTTTTTCCGTCGCTGACCACCGTCCACCAGCCCAGCGACGAGATGGGGCGCCTGGCCACCCTGGCCCTGCTGAGCTTCATCCGGCACGGCGAAAACACTGGTATCCGCCGGGTGACCCACACGCTGAAGGTCAGGAACTCGACTGGACCGGTGCCGTGAGCATGGCCGATGCCAATACCCACAATGGCCTGCCCCGCAGTCGGGCACCGCCGCGCACGCCTGCCAACGGCTACCACTACACCTCGCTTGATATTGCCCTGCTGGCAGGTGTCGCGCAGTCGACGGTCTCGCGCGCGCTGAGTGGCAGCACGGCGATCGCAAGCGCGACGCGGCAACGGATCAAGACCATCGCCGATGCGCTCGACTACCACGTCGACCTGCGCGCCCGGCGCCTGCGAACGCGCAAGACCGGCACCCTGACGCTGCTGCTGTTTGCCGACCAGCCAGGCGCCAGTCCGGAAGCCTCCAGACCAGCAGGCGCTACCCAGGCAGGCGGACAGGCCGAGCTCAATCCCTTCTTTCTCACCATTCTTGGCGGCATTACTCTGGCCGCGAACCGCCGCGGCTACGACCTCATCGTCTCCCTGCAGCAGTTGTCCTCGGACTGGCACGCCGACTTCCTGCGCAGCCGCAAGGCGGACGGTCTGATCCTGCTCGGCTACGGCGATTTCCGCCGACTTGAGAAGACACTGCGCAAGCTGGTCGCGCAGCAGACCCCATTCGTCCGCTGGGGCAGCGTACGCAGCGGCCAACCGGGACTGTCGGTGGGCTGCGACAACGCTGGCGGAGCGGCGGCAGCGACCCGCCAACTGCTCGCCAACGGTCGCCGACGGATCGCCTTTCTGGGCGACCGAAGCGCCGCCAGTCCGGAGTTCCGGGAGCGTCACCGTGGCTACAGCGAGGCCCTGCGCGAGGCGGGCCTGCGGGCCGATCCAGCGCTGTGCGTCGATGCCGCCCTGCAGCACCGGCACGCCGGTGCCGAAGCCGTGAGCCGCTTGCTCGACCAGGGTCGCCGCTTCGACGCCATCGTCGCGGCAAGCGACCAGATCGCCATCTCGGCACTCAGTGCACTGCACCGGCACGGACTGCGCGTGCCCGCGGACATCGCGCTGACCGGCTTCGACGACATCCCCCTGGCTTCCCTGACCACGCCGGCGCTGAGCACGGTGCGGCAGGATCCGATCCAGGCCGGCGAGCATCTGATCGACCTGCTCACCGCCGAGATCGAAGGCCGCGCCACCCAAAGCGTGCTGCTGGCACCACAGCTGATCGTGCGCGAATCCTGCGGCAGCTGCTCCGCGAACAGGGCTGATGGTTGAGGGCTGAGCGTGCTGAGGGCTGAGGGCGGGATCAGAAAAGCATCCGTCCCTGGCGACCGCGACAACGGCCTTTGCTGCTCGCACTCCTGCAGCAAGCGCCAAGGAAGCTCAACCCACCCCAGAGCCGGCAACATACGTCGGCGCCGGCAACGTCGCCCCCGTGGGCCCAAGATCCCCCGCCACCGCTCGCTGATTCCCCTGATGCGACTGACCCCAGTGATGCATCGCCTCGAAGGCCAGATTGCACAGCAGCACGCCGGCCAGCGCCACGCACAGCCCGACCAGCCCCAGCGCAGCCCATTCACGCCAGAGCGTCCAGACAAACTGGCCGACGCAGAGGACAGCCACGAAATACAGCGTCGGCATTCGGCCGATGCGATTGACGATGAACACCCCCAGCGGAGCACCCAGCGCCACCACC
>DAIMJK010000022.1:0-17150 GCA_036722245.1 Lysobacterales bacterium | reverse complement strand
GTCCGCGCGGCGGTACCACCAGGGGTGAGGCGCTGACGCTGGTCGATCAGCCCTCGCCGGCATGGCAGGCACTGCAGGAACCCGGACTGTCCAGCTTCGAGCGTGACCGGCGGGCGATCCTGGCGATGGCCGGTGAGTACCGGGCCAGTTTCGACTTCATCGAGGTCGCCGGCTTCGTCGGAGCCTATCAGCCCTCGCGGCCATACCAGAGCTGGGGCACCGAGAAGGTCTACGTGATCGAGGACAGCGCCGAACGGATCGTCCTGCAGCATCTGCTGGTCATGCGGATGGTCAAGGACGACGGCAGCGTGGTCGGGCCCTTCGTCACCAAGCACTGGCGCCAGGACTGGGTTTATGAGCCCAGCCACACGCTGGCCTACCGCGGAATGCATCGCTGGGACTGGGTCGAGGTGCCCGAGTCACAACGGCGCGGCAGCTGGACCCAGATTGTCTATCAGGTCGATGATTCGCCGCGCTATGGGGGCGTCGGTCAGTGGCAGCATCACGGCAACTATTCGAGCTGGGAAGGTGGCGAGGGCTGGCGGCCGCTGCCCAGGCGCGAATGGAGCGTGCGCTCGGACTACCAGGTGCTGGTGGGTAGCAACCAGCACACGATCACACCCACTGGTTGGGTCCACGAGCAACAGAACAACAAGCTGGCGCTCGCCGGCAATGGCCTGCCGCGCGCCGCTGACCCGGTACTGGCGCGCGAATTCGGCTACAACCGCTACGAGCTGATCACCGGCATGGACTTTGGCGCCGGCGACGCCTATCTGACCGCTACCGAGCCCTTCTGGGCCCTGATACGAGCCGAATGGGAAAGTCGCTTCAGGCGCGAGGGTCGGCTGCAGTTGCGCGGCGCACCGGATCAGGATCGCCTGTTCATGCCTGCTTTCGAGTATGCCCAAGCCTTGGCCGACGGCGAGTTGGCGGCGGATCAGGATCTGCCAATGAAGGCACGCCAGTTCGTGGACGGCTATCTGGCATCGGACTGATCGTCGCGGGTTTCGCGGATGACCCGCCTGGCTCGAACCGCACAAAACAAAAAGGGGCGATCCGCAAGGTTCGCCCCCAAGCCTCGTAACGAGGCGCTTATAGTTATGCGCGCATCCTGCGCGTGGCTGGTAATCGTCACGATGTGCTGAATCGTGCGTAGAAAGAGTAACTTAGCAAACTTACCTAAGTCAACACTTTAAGTTTGGGTCCGCTGCATCAGCCTGAATCGCAGCCGGGGCCATTAGCCTGTGAGCTACCCTGACACCTGGACTGGGAAGAAGCCTCGTTGTCGATCAGGCCAGCTTTACCTGATCAGGCCAGCTTTACCTGAACCCTCAGCCCTCAGCCCTGTGTGTACAGACGTGAAACTTGATGACCCCGCAGCTGGTGACCGCGACCGAAGGCTCCGCTGCGATATATGCTGGCCGCTTCAATCAGGATGCGCCGATGTTTGAGATCAGTGCCCGCGCGCGGGAGTTGCTGGCTCGCCTGCAAGCCTTCATCAGCGAGCAGGTGCTGCCGCTGGAGAGTGAGTGGTCGGCACTGCAGGCCGATCCGCAGACGCGCTGGCTGCCCTTCGAGGCGCTTGAGCCCTTGCAGCAACGCGCCAGGGCGCAAGGCTTGTGGAATCTGTTCCTGCCCGACACTCGGTATGGCGCTGGGCTGAGCCATCTGGAATACGCGCCACTGGCCGAGGCGATGGGGCGCTCGCTGCTGGCGCCGCAGGTATTCAATTGCGCCCCGCCCGACAGTGGCATCATGGAGTTGCTCAGCCTGCACGGCAGCGAGGCGCAGCGCGAGCGCTGGCTGCGGCCCCTGCTCGCCGCCGAGATGCGCTCGGCGTTGGCGGTCAGCGAGGCCGGCGTCGGGTCCAGCGATCCAGCCAATCTGGTTACCACGCTGGCCAAACGACCGGAAGGTTACATCCTGCATGGGCGCAAGGCGTGGGTCGCCGGCGCGGTCGATCCACGCTGCCAGATCCTGCTCGTACTCGGCCTGAGCAATCCGGAGTCGGCGCTTTCCAAGCGCTACAGTCTGGCCCTGGTCCCGCGCGAATCGCATGGCCTGAAACTGTTGCGCAAGGCCTCGATCCTTGGCTACGAGGAAGGTCCGGGCGGGCTGGCGGAGATAGAGTTCGATCAGGTCTGGGTGCCCGAGGACGCGATCCTGCTCAGCCCCGGTCGCGGTCTGGAAGCGGTCCAGTCCTGCACCGGCAGCGGCCGCTTGCACCACGGCATGATGCTGCTGGGACTGGCCCAGCGCGCCTTCGATGCAATGCTGGTGCGCGCCCGTGAGCGGGTCGTGTTCGGACGGCCGCTGGGCCAGCAGGCGATGGTCCAGACCACCCTCGCCCATTGCCACGCCGAACTGGAGCAGGCGCGCCTGCTCTGTCTGAACGCCGCAGCCACGCTGGACCGCCGTGGCAGCCGGCTGGCACGCGAGCAGATTGCGATGGTCAAGAGCTGCATTCCAGCGCTGTCCTGCCGCATCATCGACCAGGCCATCCAGCTGCACGGCGCCAGCGGCCTGGCCGCGGACCACTTTCTCGCCCGCGCCTACGCCCACGCCCGCGGTCAACGGATCGCTGACGGCCCGGAGGAACTGCACTGGCTGGCCCTGGGGCGAATGCTGGTCGATGAGCGCAGCAAGGCGTGATCAAGCCCGCGAATTTCGTCAGGGTTCGTTGCGGGCGGTTGACCGAGGCCGGCAGGCTGGATCGGCATGGCGCCGCCAGCCAGCGTGGTGGTAACGAATCGCTGAGGGAATCTTAACGCTGGGCAACCGACACTGCGCCGCATTCGCCGAGCCCTGGAGTCCCCGCATGCCCATCACGCCGCCTGCGCTCGACATCGATTCCGAACGGCTCTGGACTCGCTTGCAGGCGCATCCCTTCGAACATCCCGAACAGCAACTGGATCTGGTTCGCCGGCTCGCCCGTGAGCAGGCCTGGAGCTTGCCGGAGGCGCGCGCCGCGGTGGAGGAATATCGCCGTTTCTGCTTCCTGGCCTGCATCAGCCCGCAACCATTGACTCCGAGCGAGGCGGTCGATCAGGTCTGGCATCTGCACCTGACCCATAGCCGCGACTACTGGGAGCTCTACTGCGGCAAGGTGCTGCAGCGACCCCTGCATCACGATCCGACCATCGGCGGCGCGGCGGCCGGGCGCCGGTACGGTGCCCAGTACGCGCAAACCCTGCTGCGCTACGAAGAGTGCTTCGGTCTGCCGTCAGAGCGCTGGTGGCCGGCCGCGCACGAACGCTTCGCCCGCCCCGGCCGCTGGCGCTGGATCGACCGCGAGCGCTACTGGCTGTTGCCGCGGCCGCGTCTGACAGTTCTGGCCCGACCACTCGCGCTGCTGTTGGGCGTCCTCGCTGCGCCGTTGTCAGTACAGGCGCTGCCGGCCAATCCACTGGACTGGACGGCTGGTCCGTTCCTCAGCCTGTATGCCGGAGGACTGCTGTTGGCGGTCCTGCTCGGCGCCTTTGTACGCAATCGGATGAAGGATCACGGCGCCGGCAGTTCGGCGCAGTCCTTGGGCGCGCAGGAACTGGCCTATCTGCAAGGCGGGCCCGAGCGCGTCATGGACACCGCGGTGGCCCGTGCGCTGGCCGATGAGGCGCTGCGTTGGAACGAGCAGAGCAAGCGCCTGGAGGCCGGGACCAACCCGGCCGGTGACACACATCGCGAGGTGGTTGGCGCAGTTCGGCGCAGCAGTCGGCCGGCGGCGTTGGTCAAGCGGCTCTCGCCAATGTGGCGACGAATCGACAGGGCGCTGGTGTCCCGCGGCCTGGTCCTGTCAGACGCCCAGGCCTGGCAGTTGCGGCTCTACTCCAGTTTGCCCTTGTGGCTGTGGAGTGGCTTTGGGTTGGCGAAGATCTTGATTGGTGTGGAGCGCGCCAAACCCGTCGGCTTCCTCAGCTTCTTGACTGCGGTATGCGCGCTGATCGCGCTATGGATGCTGACCGCTCGACCGCGCAACAGCCGCGCCGGTCAGCAGGCGGTAGCGCAGGCCAAGGTCCGTCACAGCCGCGTATTGCGGGCACCGAGCGCGCAAGCCGACGAGATCGCTCTGGCGGTGGCCCTAGGCGGCACGCTGGTCCTCAGCGGCACCGCCTGGGCCGGCTACCACCAGTATCGCGTGCCACCGGCCAGTGGTGGCGATGGCGGTGGCGGTGACAGCGGCAATGGAGGGGGTGGTGGCTGTGGCGGTTGTGGGGGCGACTAGCGGCGTGGCACTGCCATAGCGGTGCCAGGAAACGCCCGCGGGCCCGGGAAATCAAGCCATCACTTCCTCGCCCGACGGATGCGCCGTCCGATCGTTCTCCAGCTGCTTGCTCAGCGCATCGGGTGAACGCGTGTAGGGCGCCAGCAGGGCATAGAAGGTGGGCACCACGAACAGTGTCAATAACGTGGCCAGGGTCACGCCGGCCATGATCACCACGCCGATGGTGAAGCGACTGGCCGCTCCGGCCCCGGTACCCAGCACCAGCGGCAGCGCGCCAATCACGGTCGATACGCTGGTCATGATGATCGGCCGCAGACGGATCGACGCCGCCTCGATGACCGCGTCATGGATCGTGCGGCCGGCATCACGCAACTGGTTGGCAAATTCGACGATCAGGATCCCGTTCTTGGCCGCCAGACCGATCAGCATGACGATGCCGATCTGGCTGTAAAGGTTCAGACTCGAGCCCGCCAGCCACAGGCCCAGCAGGGCACCGAAAACCGCCAGCGGCACCGTGAGCATGATCACGAAGGGGTGGATGAAGCTCTCGAACTGCGCCGCCAGGACCAGGTAGACGACCAGCAGCGCGAGCGCGAAACTGACCCACGCGGCCGAGCCGGAGATCTTGAATTCGCGTGATTCACCCTTGTAGTCCCAGCCTGCCTCGGTGGGCAGCACGTCCCGAGCAACATTCTCGACGTAGTCCAGCGCTTCACCCAGCGGATAGCCCGGGACCAACTGGGCGCTTATGGTTATCGCACGCAAGCGGTTGTAGCGGTTGAAGGTTGAGGGTTCGGCCAGTTCGCGCAGGCTGACCAGACTGGCCAGCGGTATCAATTGCCCGTTGCTGCTGCGCACATACAGATTGTTCAGATCGGAGGGATCGGCCCGATCCTCGGCGCGGGCCTGCAGCATGACTTCGTATTCTTCACCGCCACGCTGGAAGGTAGTGACCCGGCGCGACCCGAACATCGTCTCCATGGTGCTGCCGATCTCCTGCGTCGACACCCCCAGATCGGCCGCGCGCAGACGATCGATCTCGACCCGCAGTTGCGGCCGGGTTTCCTTGTAGTCGCTGTCCAGACTGACCAGATTCGGGTTTTCCGACAAGCGCTCGATCAGCGTGTCGCGCCAGCTCATCAGGGATTCGTAGTCCGGTCCCAGCAGAACGAACTGCACCGGCGGACCAAAGCTGCGCACCAGTCCCTGCCGGGCCTGCGCGAAAGCGCTCATGCCGGGCAGCTCGCCGAGCTCACGGCGGACCTGTTCCATTGCCTCGACCGTGGTCGACTCGCGTTCGTCCCAGGGCCGCATGATCGCGACCACCTGGCCGGTGTGGGTGTCTTCGCTCGCCCCGCCCCAGCCGCGAGGCGCACGCGTGATGACGCGCCGGATGACCCCTTCGCTGACGAGCCGCAACAGCACGGTCTCGACCTGCTCCATCTGCCCCAGGGTATAGTCAAAACCCGCCCCCTCGGGGCCGTTCAGAACCACGAAGAACACGCCGCGGTCCTCCGCCGGAGCGAGCTCGGTTGGAACCAGCTTGAGCAGACCCCAGATGCCGCCGGCTGCGAGCACCAGCACCATCGCCATCAGCGTGATCTTGTTGATCGTCCAGTTGAGCGCGCGGGCATAGGATGCACCCAGACGCCGGGTGTACTGATCGACCTTGTGTGCCCAGCCGCTGTGACTCTCTTCTGGTGTCAGTAGCCACGCACATAGCGCCGGAGTCAACGAAAGTGCGACCACCGAGGACACCACCACGGCGGCAGCGATGGCTACCGCCAGCTCGCTGAACAAGCGACCCAGGTTGCCCTCCATGAACGCGATCGGCACGAACACCGCGACCAGCACCGCGGTCGTTGCGATGACTGCGAATCCAACCTGACGCGCGCCGCGCCAGGCGGCGAGCAGACGCGGTTCCCCCAGATCGACCCGACGCTGGCAGTTCTCCAGCACCACGATCGCATCGTCCACCACAAGGCCGATAGAAAGCACCAGCGCCAACAAGGTCAGCAGGTTGATCGAGAATCCCAGCGCGTAAAGTGCGGTGAAGGAGGCGATCAGGCAGATAGGCACGGTGACCGCCGGAATGAGCGCGGCGCGGGCTGAGCCCAAGAACGCGAAGATGACGCCGATCACCAGCGCGAGTGCGACGGCTAGCGTGAAGTAAACCTCGGCAATCGCCGATTCGATGAATTCCGAGGTGTCGACCGCGACCAGAATCGTGGTGCCCTCAGGCAGCGTTTCGGCGATGCGTTCGGCCGCCTGCTTGACTCCGCGCACGACATCGATGGTGTTCGCCGTGGATTGCTTGACGATTCCCAGACCGACCTGCGGCTGGCCATTGCCACGGTAGTACGTTCGAGTTTCCTCCGCGCCCAGTTCCACCCGCGCCACGTCGGCGAGCCGGACCAGTACATTGTCGGCGCTGCGCCCGATCACCAACTCGCGGAAATCGCTTTCTTCCAGATAGCTGCGCGAGATCCGCAGGGTGAAGTCGCGCTGGGTGCCCTCCAGCCGCCCGGCCGGCAATTCCACGTTCTCCCTGCGCAGCGCATCGGAGACGTCCGAAACGGTCAGTCCGCGCGCCGCCAGTGCCTCGCGATCGAGCCAGATGCGCATTGCGTAACGCAGTCCGCCACCGACCCGCACCCGCGCCACGCCGTCGATGGTCGACAGCCGGTCGACGACAAAGCGTTCGGCGTAGTCGGTCAGCTGCAGCGTATCCATCTGGGTACTGGTCAGGTTCAGCCACAGGATTACATCGGCGTCGCCCTCGACCTTGGCTACATCCGGCGGATCGGCTTCCAGCGGCAGATTGTCCACGACGCGGGAAATCGCGTCGCGGACATCGTTGGCGGCAGCCTCCATATCGCGGCTGAGCAGGAAGGTGATCGTGACGTCCGAGCGTCCGTTGCTGCTGCGCGAGGCGACTGTGTCGATGCCAGCGATACCCTGGACGGCGTCTTCCAGCACCTGGGTCACCCGCGTTTCGACCACCGCCGCCGAGGCGCCACGGTAATTGACGTCCACCGACACGATCGGTGGATCGATATTCGGTACCTCGCGCAATGGCAGACGCAGGAAGCTCATGACGCCCAGTACCACCAGCAGCAGACTGAGCACGATCGCCAGCACCGGACGGCGCACGGAAACGTCGGAAAGGAACATCGTGCGATTACTCCTGCAAGGCGCCGAGTGCAGCGTCGGAGCGACCATTGAGCAGGGTCAACGCCATGCCGGGACGCAGCTTGACCACGCCTTCGCTGACAATGCGGTCACCGGCCTGCAGGCCATCGATGATCTCGACTCGACCGCGGCTGCGACGGCCAGGCTGGACCACGACCCGCTCGGCGGTATTGTCGCTGGCGACCCGAAACACGAAGGCCTCGCTACCCACCTGAACCAGCGAGATCTCGTCGATCACCAGCACATCGCGCGCCGGCGTGATCAACTCCACCACCATCAGCATGCCTGGCCGCAACAGCCCGTCGGCATTGTCGACCGTCGCCCGCACCATTACGCTGCGGGTGGCCGGGTCGAGCCGAGAATCGACGCTGGCGACTTCGCCACTGAAGGTCTGCTCCGGGTAGGCGGCGGTGACCGCGTCAATGCTGCGGCCAGGGCGCAACTCGGCAAAGAAGCGCTCGGGGACGGAAAACTCCAGCTTGATCGTGGCGATGTCATCAAGGGTGGTGATCTGAGTACCAGGCGTGACCAGCGCACCGGGACTTACCATCCGAAAACCGAGTTGACCGGCGAAGGGTGCGGTGATCACGCGATCGGCCAGCCGCGCCCGGATGGCATCCATGCGCGCGCGGGCCTGGTCGCGCAACGCGACCTGCTGATCGACTGCCGAGCGCGGTACGGTGCCCTGGGAGACCAGGTCCTCGAGTCGGCGGGTCTGCTTCTCCGCCTCGGCAAAGGCGGCCTGCGCTTCCTTGAGTGCGGCCACTTCGGCGCGGTCGGTCAATTCCACCAACACCGCACCCTCGCTCACCTGCTGGCCGTCCTCGAAGTTGATCCGCGCCACCGTTTCGGTGACCTTGGCCGACAGCACCAGCGATTCGTTCGCGCGCGCCGTGCCGAGCGCCTCGATCCGGTCCACCCAGGGCTCGATCCGCGCTTGCTGGGTCATCACGCCCACAGCGGAGGCCGCGCGGCGCTCGCCTTGCTCCGGCCCCTGCTCAGCGCAGCCGATCAGCGCCAGCAAGCACGGTAGCCATAACGAACTGGCCCGAATGGCCATGTGCATCTCTCCAAGCACCAAAAATCAGCACATCAGCATATGCCTTCGGCGTGTCGCCGGCATGTGACAGAAGTGGCGGTGGGTGCTTCACGCTGGCGCAGATGTCAGGGCAGCAGTTTGCATTCATGTTTCGCGGTATCTGTGCAGCCCCAGGGCCCAGGGTCCAGGGCCCAGGAAGTCAAGAGCCGCTTGGAGGCTGGTTCTAGCCTCTCCCCCCGGTTGGATGGGGTCTGAACGTCCTGATCTGGACTCAGTATCGCTTCGGACTGGGCCCTTGGCCCTCTACGGGTCCGCTCGCAGCGGAAAGTCGTGACACGCGCAGTCACCCGAGGTCGGCGTAACATTCCCACCTGGAGCCGACGGCTGGAGTGGGCACATGACGGAGCGGTACGCGGAGCTGGACCGGCGGCTGGTGGCGGCGGTGAAGGACTTGAAGGTGCTGTCGGCGCTGAGCTGGCCGGCGCGGGTGCAGCGCCAGTTCCTGGCCGACTGGGCTGCCGGCAAGGCGCGCCTGCCGCAGATCGAGTACGCGCCGCAGGATCACCGCGAACGGCGAACCGAATTGCTCAAGATTGCCGAGGCGGCCGGCGAGGATGATGCGATCGGCCGCTACATCGGCAACACCGCGCGCAGTTGGCACACCGCGGCGCTGATGCTCGAGGGCATTGGCACACCCGAGTTGGGCCGGCATTCGATCGAGCTCTATGGCAAGCCGGGCGATATCATCGCCGGCAGTACGGTCAACAATCTGGAGGCTGCGCATCACTTCATCGCCATTGCCGAAGAAGTGACAGGTCATCATCGACTGGCCGAGACGGAGTACTGCCTGTCGGCGGAGATCCTGAAGGAAGAGTTGCGCAACCGCATCGATGCGGTCTTCACCCAGCACAATGTCCGGATCGAAATTGACCCGACTCTGGTGGCCAAGGCCGCCGCCGGGCCGACCCGCATCCGCCTGCGTGCGGGTACCTGCTTTTCCGAGTACGACCTTTCGCAGCTGCTTGAGCACGAAGCCTTCGTTCACTCCCTGACCGCCCTCAACGGCCGTGCGCAACCGAACCTCGGCTCTCTGGGACTGAACTCTCCAAGGATTACGGCGACCCAGGAAGGCCTGGCGGTGTTCGCCGAGATGGTCACCGGATCGATCGATATCCTGCGCATGAAGCGGATTTCGCTGCGCATTCTGGGGATCGACGACGCGCTATCGGGCGCCGACTTCATCGATGTCTTCCGCTTCTTCCTCGGCTATGGCCAGAGCGAGGCCGACAGCTTCAACTCGGCCATGCGCGTATTCCGTGGCGTGCCGACCAGCGGCGGCAGCGCCTTTGCCAAGGACACCGTCTACCTGCACGGCCTGCTGGCGGTGCACACCTTCTTCCGCTGGGCACTGCGGCAGGGTCGGCTGACCCTGGCGCAGGACCTGTTTGCCGGCAAGATGACCCTCCATGACGTGGTCGAACTCGAACCCTATTTCGAGAACGGCTACATTGCCCCACCGCTGTACCTGCCACCCTGGATGCACCGCACCAACGGCCTGGCCGGCTACCTGTCCTTTTCCCTGTTCGTCAACCGGATTCGTCTGGACGAGGTAGAGCGGGAGCATGTGATGTTGGGGGCCTAGGGCGGGGGGCTGAGGGCTTGAGGAGCAGGGCCCGGAACAGCAGGGCCCAGGGCCCAGGGCCCAGGGCCCAGAAGAGCTGAGCTGCGCTGCGACGTGGGATGTCGATGAGGTTCGCGACCGGAATCTATTTGCGCTCACTCTCCGTGTTTGGGGCTTGACGATGGAAAGCGCCTTCGCGACGCTCTCGGAACCGAAATGCGACAATGGCTCAATGAACCGAATCCCGTCAGCCCTGCGTCCAGCTACCCTGCTCCATCCGACGCGCGAACTCACGCTTCCACGCGTTCTGGGCCCTGGGCCCTGGGCCCTGGGCCCTAGCGATTCTGGGCCCACAGCCCTCAGCCCTCAGCCCTGCTCCGATCAGCCCTCCGCGTGAAACCCACCCTCATACTGGTCCGCCATGGCCAGGCCGGGCAGGACATTGCCCATTACGACCAGCTGTCGCCATTGGGAGTTCAGCAGAGTGAGCGACTGGCGGCGCACTGGCTGGCCCATGGCGAACATTTCGCGATCACCTGCTGCGGCAGTATGGTGCGCCAGCAGCGCACGCTCGCCACCATCCTTGGCTGTTTCGAGCAGGCCGGTCGGCCGCTGCCGGCGGCTGAACTGGTCGAAGGCCTCAACGAATACCGTTTCGATGCGCTGCTGACCGCACTGGCCGAGGTCGAGCCGGCACACCCGGCGCTGCTCGCGGTGCGTGCCGAGCCGACCAATCGGCGCCGCTGGATTCCGTTGCTGCGGGCGGCCCTGCTGGCATGGACCGAAGGCAGCCTGGATGACCACGTGCCGGAGCGCCATGCCCAGTTCGCAGCGCGGGTGGCTGGGCTGGCGGAGTTGTTCCGGCAGCGCGCCCACGGCGCACGTCCGATCCTCGCGGTCAGCTCGGGCGGGGTCATCGCCACCTTCGTGCAGCAGGCATTGCAGGCGCCGGCGGCGGCTGCGGTGGATCTGAATCTGGCCCTGGCCAACACCGCCCAGGCGACTTTCCGGCTGGATTCCTCCGGCGTCTGGCGTTTGCTTGGTTTCAACAATCTGCCGCATCTGAGCGCCACGCCGGACCGCGCGCTGTGGACGATGGTCTAGGGCAGCAGATAGTGCCCGGCCAATCCCAGGAACAATGCCGCCCCAACATAGTTGTTGAGCATGAAGGCGCGAAAGCAGGCGTCGGGATGCTGATCGCGGGCCAGCCAGAGCTGCCAGCCGATCAATCCCAGCGCAACCCCCAACGCGATCAGCCAGGGCCAGTCCAGCTCGGCGCGCTGGCCGAGCAGGAACAGCGCGAACAGGAAACTGCCGTGCAGGATGGCCACACCGAGCCGGTCCAGGTCGCCGAGCAGGATCGCGGTCGAGCGTGCGCCGGCCTTCAGGTCATCGTCGCGGTCGACCATCGCGTAGAGCGTGTCATAGGCGGTGGTCCAGAGCAGATTGGCGGCAAACAGCAGCCAGGCCAGCTGTGGCACCTCGCCGGTCACCGCGGCGAAGGCCATCGGGATGGCCATGCTGAAGGCCGCGCCGAGTACGACCTGCGGGAACCACAGCACGCGCTTGCTGTACGGGTAAAGCACCGCCAGCAGCAGCGCACCGCCACTGAGCCAGATCGTCAACTCGTTGGTCAGCAGGACCAGCCCGAAGGCGAGCAGCATCATCAGCGCAAAGCCGAGCAAGGCCTCGGTACCAGACAGCTCGCCGGTGGCCAGTGGTCTGCCCTTGGTGCGCGCCACCTGCGGATCCAGCCAGCGATCGGCGTAGTCGTTGATGACGCAACCAGCCGAGCGGGTCAGTACCACGCCGGCCACGAAGATCGCCAGGATCGAGGGCGGCGGAAAGCCTTCGGCGGCCAGCCACAGCGCCCACAGCGTCGGCCACAGCAGCAGCAGGATGCCGATCGGCTTGTCGGCCCGGATCAACCGCCACCAGGCACCCCAGCGACTGGCCTTGGGCTCGGGCCGACGCTCACCGACCAGCACCCGCGCGCCTTTGGCGGTCATTTCGATACGAGGGGTGGGGCGGTTGGGCGAGGGCATGGCGCAAGGGTAGCCCAGAAGAGGGCCGAGGGCTGAGGGGTCAGGAGAAGCAGGGGCCCTTCAGCCACCAGCGGCCCCCTCAGTCCGCGGCCCTGCTGTTTCTACAGTGCCCTCAAATAGCCTCCATTGCTCCGTAACCGGTCCGCACTGCGCCCGCCCGAACGAGGCCGGCTCCTGTTAGCTTGCGCAGCACGTACCAGCCTAGGTTCAAGACCAGCCGCCGATGGAGTGCGCCGATGAAGGCCCTGTTGCACCTGCTTGCCACCCCCTTGCGCTGGCTCCATGCGCTGCTCTCGCTGTTGCTCGGCCGGATCGACTGGCAGCCGGCACCGTGGCAGCGTTGGTACGGGACCGGGCTGCGCCGGCGGCCGGTGCTGTATGCCGGGTTACCGCTGCTGCTGGCCTTGCTGATCGGTGGCGGCTGGTGGTGGCAGCAGCGTCCGGTTCCGGTCGACCCGGAAGCGTTGACCGTGCGCATCGAGCCGCCCCGCCAGACCCGCTATCACGAAGATCCGCCGCGGGTCGACGGCCTGACGCTGCAGTTCTCCGCGTCGGCCGCTCCCATTGAGCGCGTCGATGGCGAGGCGGTGGGCGTGTCGCTGCAACCGCCGCTGGAGGGCAGCTGGCTGTGGCTGGGCGACGACCGGCTGCGCTTCCAGCCGGAGAACGACTGGCCGGTGGGCGAAAACTTCCAGGTCCGCATCGACGTACCGGTGGCGCTGGCGCCGGGTGCCAAGCTGGCCGACCAGGCGCTGGAGTTCGTGACCGAGCCTTTTGTGGCCCAGATGAGCGGCGCGGAGTTCTACCAGGACCCGCTCGATCCGTCCTTGAAGCGAGCCGCTTTCGAAGTGAGCTTCTCCCATCCGGTCGATGTGCTGGGCTTCGAGCGGGCGGTCAACTTCAGCATGGCTGATGGTGCGCGCACGCGGCTGCCGCCGCCGGAGCGCAAGATCAGCTACGACCAACGCAAGCTGGTCGCCTATGTTCAGACCGGGCCGCTGAGCGTGCCGGAGAATGGCGGCCGGGTCACGTTGAGTATCGGCGCGAAGTTCGGTAGCTCCATGGGCGGCAGGTCGGTAGCCGACGCGCTGGAGGAGTGGGTCGAGCTGCCCTCGCTGTATAGCGTGCGGGTCAGTCAGCTGGCCCCGATGCTGATCGAGAACGAGCGTTTCGAGCCCGAGCAGATCCTGCTGGTCGGCTTCAACGACCGTCTCAAGGATGTCGACGTAGCCAAAGCCTTGCGGGTCTGGCTGTTGCCCGAGATGAACGACAAGGACACGCGCAAGCGCAAGCCCTATCCGTGGAGCCAACACGAGATCAGCGACGAACTGCTCGCCGCCTCGACCCGGCTGGAACTTAGCCAGCTACCCTCGGAAGACCCCTACAGCCAGCATCACAGTTTCCGCTTCCAGGCCGATCCTGGCCGGCGGCTGTACATCGAGGTCGAACGCGGCCTGCGCGCCTTCGGCGGCTTCCTGCTCGGCGACGCTGAGCGGCGGATCCAGCAAGTGCCGGACTACCCGCAGCTGCTGCGCTTCGTCGGTGAAGGCGCGGTGCTCTCGCTCAAGGGCGAGCGGCGGATCAGCATCGCCGCGCGCAATCTGCCCGGGCTGGCGCTGGAAGTCGCGCGGGTCAAGCCGGACCAGTTGCAGCATCTGGTCCAGTACAACCATGGCAACTTCAGCGAGCCGGCGCTGTATCAACCCAATGTCGACAGCCTGACCGAACGTTTCGAACACCGCCTGGCGCTACCCGCCAAAGCTGCCAGCGAGACCCACTACCACGGCATCGACCTGGGTGAATATTTCAACGCGGACCGGCACGGTGTGTTCCTGCTGCGGCTGTTCCAGCACGACCCCAGGGCACCGCAGGATCCGGACGAGCGCTATCCGGCCGAGCGCTATGGCGGCGAAAGCTGGGATGGCGCCAGCGACGCCCGGCTGGTGCTGCTGACTGACCTCGGCATGGTGGTCAAGCGCGAACTGGATGGCAGCCGACAGGTCTATGTGATGTCACTCAGTGGCGGACGGCCGGTGCTGGGTGCATTGGTCACCGCGCTGGCGCGCAACGGCGAGGCACTGCACAGCGTGCTGACCGACGCCAGCGGCCGCGCCACGCTGCCCGATCTGTCCGAGTACAAGCGCGAAAAGCAGGCGGTGTTGCTCAGCGTCAGCTTTGAAGACGACCTGTCCTTCCTGCCGCTGAACGATCATGGCCGCAAGCTGCAGCTGTCGCGCTTTGACATCGGTGGCGAAGTCAATGCGCGCGACCCGGGCACGCTGAAGGGCTGGCTGTTCTCCGATCGCGGGCTGTACCGGCCCGGCGACGAGTTGCACATCGGCATGATCGTGCGCGCCGCCGACTGGGCGCAGGATCTGAGCGGCGTGCCGGTCGAGTTCGAGTTGCATGATCCGCGCGGCACCCGCGTGATGCGCGAACGATTGACGCTGGACGCCAGCGGCTTCGACAGCCGCAGCTATCAGCCGGCCTGGACCGCCCCGACCGGTGCCTGGGAGGCGAGCCTGTATCTGATCGGCGAGCAGAACCGGCGCACCCTGCTCGGCTCGACCACGGTGCAGGTGCGCGATTTCGAACCGGACCGGCTGCGGTTGCGTGTTGCCTTCGATCCGGCTCGCAGCGAGGGCTGGTTGAAACCGGAGGATCTCACCGCCGAGATCGCGGTCGAGAACCTGTTCGGCACCCCGGCGCAGGATCGGCGGATCAGCGCCAGCCTGCGGCTGGATCCGGCCTGGCCGTCCTTCCGCAGCTATCCGGACTATCGCTTCTACGATCCGCAGCGAGCCAAGGAAGGCTACAGCGAGGAGCTGTCCGATGCGCGCAGCGACGCCGACGGCAAGGCACGCATCGCGATCGACCTGAGTCCCTACGATCGCGCCACCTACCAGCTACGCCTGCTGACCCAGGCCTTCGAGGCCGGCGGCGGCCGCGGCGTGGCGGCGCAGGCGCAGGTGCTGGTATCGAGTAATCCCTATCTGGTCGGCCTCAAGCCAGAGTCCGACCTGTCCTACGTCCAGCGCGATGCGAAGCTGCGAGTGCATGCGCTGGCCCTGGACCCGCAGGCGCAGCCGACCGCGGTCGAAGGACTGCAGGCGGTGCTGATCGAGCGGCGCTACGTGTCGGTGCTGACCCGGCAGGATTCCGGGCTGTACAAGTACGTCTCGCAGCTGCGCCAGGACGAGCGCAAGCGCACGCCGCTGGCGATCGGCAACGACGGCCACTGGCTGGTGCTGGAGACCGGCCAGCCCGGCGACTTCCTGCTCGAGATCCGCGACGGCGCCGATGAGTTGCTCAACAGCATCGGCTGGCAGGTGGCCGGCGACGCCAACCTGACCCGCTCGCTGGAGCGCAATGCCGAGCTGCAGCTGAGCCTGTCCAAGACCGACTACGCGCCGGGTGAGGCGATCGAGATCTCGATCCGTGCGCCCTACGCCGGCGCCGGCCTGATCACGATCGAACGCGACAAGGTCTACGCGCACCGCTGGTTCCGCACCGACAACACCGCCTCGGTGCAGCAGATCATCGTGCCGCAGGGCCTGGAGGGGAACGCCTACGTGCACGTGCAGTATCTGCGCGATGCGGCCTCCAGCGAAATCTTCATGAGCCCGCTGTCCTATGCCGTCGCCCCGTTCACGGTCGATCGCAGCGCGCGCCGGCTGAGTCTGAAGCTGGAGACGCCGACGCTGGTCAAGCCCGGTCAGACGGCGCGTTTCGCACTGAGTTCGGACGCGCCGGCCAAGGCCGTCGTTTTCGCGGTCGACGAGGGCATCCTGCAGGTCGCCCGCTACAAGCTGGGCGATCCGCTGGAGCACTTCTTCGCCAAGCGGATGCTGGAAGTCGAGACCGCGCAGATCCTGGATCTGCTGCTGCCCGAGTTCTCCCAGCTACTGGCGCTGGTGGCAGCGCCCGGTGGCGATGGCGAGGGCGCGCTGGCCAAGCATCTCAATCCGTTCAAGCGCAAGGGCGACAAGCCGGCGGTGTACTGGTCCGGTCTGGTCGCGCTGGACCGGCGGCACGAGTTCGAGTTCGAGGTGCCGGACAGCTTCAATGGCTCGCTGAAGGTGATGGCGGTTGCGGTCAGTCCGAGCCGGATCGGCATTGCACAGGGCCAGACGCTGGCGCGGGCCGACTTCGTGCTGTCGCCAAATGCGCCGCTGCAGGTTGCACCGGGTGACGAGTTCGAGGTCAGCGTGGGGGTATCGAACACGCTGGAAGGCGCGCCGCCCGGCCCACTGCCGATCCAGGTCTCGCTGGAGCTGCCGGACGCCCTGACGCTGGTGTCCGGCGCCAGCCAGGAACTGAAGCTGGCACCCGGAGACGAGGGCGTGGTTCGCTTCCGCCTGCGCGCCGGCGATCAACTGGGCGCGCCGGCCTTCAGTTTCATCGCCAGTGCCGGGGATGCCAGGGCGCAGCGCAAGATCGATCTGTCGCTGCGGCCGGCCTGGGTCTACCGCAGCGGCCTGCAACTGGGCGCAACGACCGAGGCGCTGCAGATCGATGACCTGCGCACGCTCTATCCGAATTACGCCAAGCGCGAGTTGAACACCTCGCTGTCGCCGCTGATCGCGGTCGACGGACTGAGCGCCTGGCTGGCCGACTATCCGCACATGTGCACCGAGCAACTGCTCAGCCAGGCGTTGCCGGCGCTGGTCTATGCCAGCAACCCGGAGATCGGCCGGCTCCATCACGGCAAGGATGCCGACCCCTTCCGCGGCGCCTTGTCGGTGCTGCGCGAACGGCGCAATGGCGATGGCGCGATCGGCTTGTGGCGCGCGGGCCCCGACAACCAGCCCTTCGTCAGCGCCTGGTCGGCATTGTTCCTGATCGAGGCGAGCGAGCGCGGTCAGCGCGTGCCTGATGACCTGATCGGCGGCGTGAACGGTTATCTGGAGCGGTTGGCCGGCGACCGGGCACGCACGTCGCTGGTTGAGTTCCGCGAGCGCGCGCTGGCGGTGTACCTGCTGACCCGGCAGGGACGGGTGACCAGCAATCTGCTCGCCAGCCTGCGCGAGC
>DAIMJK010000021.1:0-17257 GCA_036722245.1 Lysobacterales bacterium | reverse complement strand
CCCGAGCCCAGTCCCCGCTCGATGGTGTACCCGGGAATCGATACGCGAGCCACAGCCGCCCCAAAACCAGTCCGGCCTGAATTCTAGCCCACATTGCCGTCGGCCCTTGCGGAGCGAGCGTGGAAATGTGCAACGTTGAGCGCCGATATCGGTGTCGCACTCAAGGCCGAGGGCCGAGGGCTGAGGGCGTACTGAAGACTGAGGGCTGAGGAGTCAGAAAGGCCTGGCAACATGGTGCCTCCAGACGATTGATGCCCATTGCAGCGTGGCCGGGGCAAGCTTGATTCGGGCAGTCCCGGCCTGCGGCTGTCAGCCACACATGGATAACCAAGCTGATGAAACTTGAGTTCGACAATCGTTTCGTGCGCGAGCTTCCTGGCGATGCGGAGCTGGACTATCGTCCACGCCAGGTTGTCGGCGCGGCCTGGTCGGCGGTGCAGCCCACCGCGGTGGCGGCGCCGCGCTTGCTGGCCTGGTCGGAGCAGATGCTGAACTGGCTGGATCTGGGCGCGCATCGTGACAGCGTGGAATTCGTGCAGGTCTTCGCCGGCAACGCCCTGCTGCCTGGCATGCAGCCCTTTGCCGCCAACTATGGCGGCCATCAGTTTGGCCACTGGGCCGGCCAACTGGGCGACGGCCGGGCGATCAGCCTGGGCGAAGTCGTCGCGGCCGATGGCAGCCGGCATGAACTGCAACTCAAGGGCGCGGGACCGACCCCCTATTCACGTCGTGCGGACGGCCGGGCGGTGCTGCGCTCGTCGCTGCGCGAGTTCGTCTGCAGCGAGGCGATGCATCATCTGGGCATCCCGACCACCCGCGCGCTGTGCCTGATCGGCAGCGGCGAGACGGTGGTGCGTGACATGTTCTACGACGGCCGACCGGAGGCCGAGCCGGGTGCGATCGTCTGCCGGGTGGCGCCGTCCTTCCTGCGCTTCGGCAGTTTCGAGCTGCCGGCCAGTCGTGGCGAGACGGATCTGCTGCGGCAACTGGTGGATTTCTGCATCGACCGCGATTTCCCCGAGCTGAGCGGGCCGGTGGAGCAGCGCCGCGGCGACTGGTTTGCCGCGATCTGCGAGCGCACCGCGCTGCTGATGGCGCACTGGATGCGGGTCGGCTTCGTCCATGGCGTGATGAACACCGACAACCTCTCGGTCCTCGGCCTGAGCATCGACTACGGCCCCTATGGCTGGCTGGAGGAAGTCGATCCGCTGTGGACGCCCAACACCACCGACGCCGAAGGCCGCCGCTACTGCTATGGCCGGCAGCCGCAGATCGCGCAGTGGAACCTGACTCAGCTGGCCGGCGCGCTCCTCGACACGTTGCTCGACCGAGCCACGCTGGAGGCCGGCTTGCGCCGCTACAGCGAGGTCTACAGCGCCGAGCACGGCCGCATGAGCGCCGCCAAGCTGGGCCTGGACAGGGTCGACGAGCAGGCGTTGACACTGGCCCGAGACTGGTTCGAACTGATGCAGCGCGCCAGTCTGGACTTCACCCTGGCTTACCGCGCCCTGATGCAACCGCTGGCGAATCTGGATACGAGCGCGCTCGCCGGGCTCAGCTATGCGCCGGCCGCCTTCGAGTTGCAGCGCAGCGAACTGGGCAGCTGGCTGGCCCGGTATCGTGATGCCCTGAGAGGGCGCGCTGCGGACGATCAGGCGCGGACAGCCTTGATGGCCACGGTCAACCCGCGCTATGTGGCTCGCAATTTCCTTGCCCAGGAAGCGATCGACGCCGCCACCGACGGCGATCTGCAGCCCTTGCATCGCCTGCAGGAGGTCTTGTTGCGCCCCTATGACCAGCACCCCGCGGACGCTGCCTACGCGCGGCTGCGACCGGAGTGGGCGCGCGATCGGGCCGGGTGCTCGATGCTTTCCTGCAGTTCCTAGCGGCCGGCATGTCCAGTCCCGGCCTGATCGCGCCCTCACCGCTGGTGGCACAGCTGCAGATCCACTTCTGTGTCCTGCTGTGGGGCTTCACCGCGATCCTGGGCAAACTGATCAGCCTGACGGCCCTGCCACTGGTCTGGTGGCGAATGCTGCTGGTGGTACTAGCACTAGGCTTCTGGCCGCCGTTGTATCGCTCGCTGCGCAAGATGGGATTCCGGCTGGCGCTGATCTATGCTGGCATCGGCGGTCTGGTCGCGCTGCACTGGCTGACTTTCTACGGCGCGATCAAGCTCGCCAATGCCTCGGTGGCGGTCACTGCGCTGGCTTTCGCGCCGGTGTTCCTGGCCTTCATCGAACCGCTGATCGCACGCCGCCCCCCAGCCCGGCACGAGATGCTGCTGGGTGTGATGGTGCTGCCGGGCGTCGCGCTGGTGGTCGGCGGGGTCGATGCCTCGATGTATCTGGGCTTTGGCGTCGGCGTGCTTTCGGCGCTGTTTGTTGCCATCTTCGGCTCGCTCAACAAGCGCTACGTACTGCGCGGCGACCCGCTCGCAGTGACCGGACTGGAGATGGCCGCCGGCGTACTGGTGCTGACTGTGCTCAGCCCGGTGCTGCCGCTGCTGATGCCGGGTCTGGACCAGCCGCCCTGGACCTTGCCGAACGGATACGACCTGATGCTGCTCGGCGTGCTGTCGCTCGGATGCACGTTGCTGCCCTTTGCGCTGTCGCTGGTTGCGCTGCGCCAACTGACCGCCTTCAGCGCGCAACTGGCAATCAACCTGGAACCGGTCTATGCCATCGTGCTGGCGATCGTGTTGCTGGGTGAGCAGCACGAGCTCAGCTGGAACTTCTATTTGGGCGTGCTGATCCTGCTGCTGGCGGTGTTGGTGCATCCGGTGCTGGTGCGGCGAACGGGATCGCGGCCAGCCTGAGCGGATGCGTTGGCGGCGAGCACTTGAAGTCGGGAGTCGGGAGTTGGGAGTCGGGAGTGCGCAGCGTGTAGAGGTTCGATACATTGAGCCTGTTGATGCGGTTCGCTGGGCTCACCGACATCCTACGCGCGCCACCGCGGCTTTGCCGGCGCCTGATCTCTGGGCACCACCGACTTCCGGCTCCCAATTCTCGGCTGTCTTCTGGCCTGGGTTGAGCTGGTGCCCTACTAACTCCCGACTCCCAACTCCCGACTCCCGACTGGCTCTTGCTCGGCTTGGCCTTGCCCTTGCTCCCGACTCCCGACTGCTCTTTCCCACTCCCTGTACGGAACTCCCATCAGCAATGCTTGCACCAACACGCCCTGGGCCGCACCATCATCGCTGCTCTGCATCGGAGACAGCCTGGTGACTGCGCGTCCGTGGCTCGCGGTGGTCATGCTCCTGTTGCTCGCCTTGGTGGCATTGTTGCCGCAGGCCGAGCGATTTGCCGACGATCGACTGGAGACGGCGTTGGCGCGCTCACTGACCGCCTTCGCGCTGGCGCGCTCGCTCGACGCGGTGATCTCGGTCGCGCAGGGCACTGAAGTGGCGATCGAGCCGGTCGGCGTCGGTGTGACGCTGGCACCCGGCCAGGTACTCGATCCGATCAATGATCTGGTCGAACAGTTCTCCTCGCTGCTGCTGCTCGCCTCGGCCTCGTTGGGCGTGCAGGTACTGCTGCTGGGCATCGGCGCCTGGTGGCCGTTGAAGGTAGCGACCGCCGGCGCTGTGGTGCTGATCGCCTTGTGCGCACTGTTCCGGCGCGCCAGTCCAGTCTGGCTGCACTGGCTGGTGGCGCTGCTGTTGCTGCTGCGCTTCGCGGTGCCGTTGTCGGTGCTGGCGAGTGAAGGCTGCTGGCGATTGTTGCTCGCCGGACCTTTCCATACCGCACAGGCTGAACTCATCGACGGCAGCGAGTTGCTGTCGGCCGAAGCCGAGGTGGAAGCCGTCGTACCCGCCGAACAGGACAGCAGTTGGAAAGGCCGCGCCGAGCGCTGGTGGCAGAACACCCGCAGCCAGCTCGACCCTTCCGAAAGGCTCGCCCGGATCGAGGATGCAGCGAACGGGCTCGCCCATCGAATCGTCGAGTTGATTGCGGTATTCATGCTCGAAAGCCTGATCTTCCCGCTGCTGTTCCTGACTTTGTGCGTGCGCGCGTTACCGCTGGTGGCGAGGGGCTTGGGGGCGGCGGGGGCTCACGGCTGAGGGGAAGAAACAGGGCCCAGGGCTCAGGGCCCAGGGCCCAGAGAAGCGGCAACTTCGAGGTCGTCCCGGCGGCCTCGCGACGTACGCTCATGAAACATCCGGGCTAAAGATGCGGTTCGCGGAGCTCGCCCACATCCCACGCGTAGGCTCGATGCTCTTCTGGGCCCTGGGCCCTTGGCTCTTCCACTGGCTACTGGAACTGGCTACTGGAACTGCCCCAAACCCTTGACGCAACCCCCCAAAACCCCAAAGCTCGTCGGCTGGACCAGCCGCAAGGAGCCGCGCCATGCACGCCAATGCCGCCCTGATCGAAGGTTTCTACCAGGCCTTTCAGCAACGCGATGCGGCAACCATGGCCGGCTGCTATACCGCGAACGCGCGTTTTGAGGACCCGGCCTTCGGCGAGTTGCGCGGGGCCGAGATTGGCGCGATGTGGGCGATGCTGTGCGAGAAGGCCCGGGATTTCCATCTGGAGTATGCCGATATCGAGGCCGACGACAGCCAGGGTCGCGCCCACTGGGAGGCGCGCTACACCTTCGGCGCCACTGGCCGCAGCGTGCACAACCGGATCAGCGCCAGCTTCCGCTTCGACAACGGCCTGATCGTCGACCACCACGACCGCTTCGACCTTTGGCGCTGGTCGGCGCAGGCGCTCGGCCCGATCGGCCTGCTGCTGGGCTGGAGTCCGCTGGTCAAGGGCAAGGTGCGCAAACAGGCGCTGGCCGGGTTGAATGCCTGGCGGGCGCAGGGCACCCGCTGAGGTCGGACTTGATGCTGGCGTTGCGGACCACGAAATGTCGGAACTGAGCGCGCCTTGCCGCGACATTGCACTAGCCCGGCCGGCCGCCTTTGCTCTACTGGGCCCTGGGCCCTGGGCCCTGGGCCCTGTTCCCCGCCCGACTGCCGAAGATCCCGCCCCCCGCGCGTCGCAATGAAACCCCACCGAAACTGAACGGAACTCGGGCAATCACGACGGATTCTCGAGCGCGCCGCGTTTGATTGACTGGGAGCCAGACGGCCCCGCCCTTGTAGGAGTCATCAAATGAACCGCACTTTGCTCACCATCTTCGTGATCGGCGCTTCCTTCCTGCCGCTGAGCTCGGCCTACGCTGGCGATCGCGGTCATGCGACACGCGAGTATCGGGTCGAAACGCGCGACTACCGGCACGGCTACACCCAGCAGCGTCGCGTCGAGAACCATCGCGGCTATCGGGCCCCGGCGACCCAGGTACGCGGCCGTCACTACGCACCGCGCCCGCAGTACCGCCATGTGGCACCGCGTTACAACCCGCCGCGCGGCTATCGGGCCCAGAGCTGGCAGCGTGGTCACTACCTGCCGAGAAACTACCTCACCTCGCCCTACGTGCTGGATTATCGCAGTTACCGGTTGGCACCTCCGCCGCGCGGCTATCACTACGTCCGGGTCGATGATCGAGCGGTGCTGGTCGCGATCACCAGCGGCCTGATCGCCGAAGTGCTCAACGACATCTTCTATCGCTAGCCCGGTCAATTCGGGCTGAGGACCACCGAGGCGCGGTCGGGGTAATCCTGACCGCGCCTTTGCGCTGATGTGGCCGGCATTTTGACCGGACTCAAGCCGGCTCTTGACCTTGCTGGGCCCTGTGCCCTCGGCCCTGCAACCACCAGACCCTCCGAAACATCCGTTTGAATCGCACCCCTTCACAGCCCCGCCCTGCTCGTTGATCAATCATCCGGGCTAAGATTCCAGGTCGCTTCACCGGAGAACTGTTCATGCAGGCGAGTGTCGCTGCGCTGTCGCAATCCCATCCGCTGGCGCTGGCCGAAGCCCAGATCAACCGGGTCGTGCTGGGCAAGAGTGGCGAGATCCGGCTGGCGCTGGCCTGCCTGCTTGCTGGGGGTCATCTGCTGCTGGAGGATCTGCCGGGTGTGGGCAAGACCACACTGGCGCGCGCCCTGGCGATCACGCTGGGGCTGAGCACGCGGCGGGTACAGTTCACCAGCGACCTGCTGCCGACCGATCTGACTGGCGTGTCGATCCTCGATCGACGCGACAACCGCTTCGTATTCCAGCCCGGACCGATCTTCGCCCAACTGGTGCTGGCCGACGAGATCAACCGCGGTACACCCAAGACCCAGAGCGCGCTGCTGGAAGCAATGGCCGAGGCGCAGGTCACCGTCGACGGCGTCAGCCATCCGTTGCCGCAACCCTTTTTCGTCATCGCAACCCAGAACCCGATCGAGCAATCGGGCACCTTCGAGCTGCCCGAATCGCAGCTCGATCGCTTCCTGATGGCGCTGGAGTTGGGCTATCCGGCACCGCAGGCCGAGCGCGCCCTGCTGTCGGGCGATGACCGGCGCGACATGCTGGCCAGCCTGACCTCGATGATGGAGCCAGCCGCACTGGCTCTGGCGCAGGCGGAGGTCGGACAGCTCAAGGTCGGCGACGCGCTGCTTGACTACGTGCTGGCACTGGTCGGGGCGACTCGCTCGGATCCGCGGATCCGGGTCGGTCTGTCGCCACGGGCGGCCCGCGGCCTGCTCCAGGCCAGCCGCGCCCATGCCTATCTGGCCGAACGCCGCTTCGTGATCCCCGAGGACGTCCAGGCGGTATTCGTGCCAGTCTCAAGGCATCGCGTGGTGCTGTCGCAGGAATCCCGCGAAGGCGCCACCCAGGTCCTGCAGGGGCTGATGCAGGCGGTGCCGGCACTCTGATGTCACGCTGGTCTGCCCGGCTGGCCCGGTTTATGCCATGGCGCTCGCCGGTGGCCGGTCAGCCTTCGCCAGGCCGCAAGAAGGGACTGTTTGGTCGCGCTGTGGAGCGCGTCGCCACCCGCTTCGACAGTTACCTGGTCAAGCGCGCCGATACCACACTGCCGCGCCAGCTGAACCGCAAGTGCATCTTCATCGTGCCGACCCGCTTCGGCTATTTCTATGCCCTGGTGATGACCCTGATCGTCGCCGGCGGCCTGAATTTCAACAACAACAGCGCGCTGCTGTTCGGTTTTCTGTTCGTCGCCATCGCCTGGGTCTCGATGCACCAGACCTTCAACAATCTCAACGGCCTGACTCTGCTGGCGGCGCATCCGGACCAGGCCTACGCCGGCGAACCGTTGCCGGTGCGACTGGAGTTCAAGACCGCCGATGGCCACGGCCGGAGCGAGATCAGCGTCGTCCTGGGACCAACTCGGGCGCTGCTGGGCATCTCCGGCGATGGCGAAGCGCATCTGGCCTGCGCCCTGCCGACCGAGCGGCGTGGCTGGCAGGCGCTGCCCTCACTGCGGGTGTCGACGGTGTGGCCCTTCGGGCTGTTCTACGCCTGGGGCTACTTCCGACCGCAGCAGCAGGGTCTGGTCTATCCCAGGCCGCTGGCCGGCCAGCCACCACTGCCCGAGGGCGACGCAGGACTGGCGGTCAGTCGGCGCCGGGCCGGCGGTGAAGACTTCGCCGGATTGCGCGACTATCAGGCCGGTGATCCACCGCGGCGGATTGCCTGGAAGGCCAGCGCGCGGCAGCAGGAGTTGCTGGTGCAGCAGCTCGATCACCCCTCCGCGCCGGACCTGGTGCTCTGCCTCGAGCACACGCCGGGGCGTGATCTGGAGGAACGGCTGGCCCGGCTGACCCGCTGGGTACTGATGGCCGAGCAGGGTCATCGACGCTATCGGCTGCGGCTGGCGGGACTGGAGCTTGGCCCCGATGGCGGTCCGCAGCATCGCGAGCGCTGTCTGCGTGCGCTGGCACTGTACGGGCTCGACCGAGCGGGAGACCCCTGATGTCTCCGGCCCTCAACCGGCGCCAGTTCGACCGGGTGACGCTGGCCTTCATCGCCTGCCTGGCCGCCCACGCGCTGTGGCTGCCGCCCTTGCTGACCGCGGCGGTGGCGCTGGTGGTAGCACTGCGGCGCTGGCTGATCACGGTCCATCTGAAGGCCTGGCCGAGCTGGATCCGGCTGCCGCTTCTGATCGCACTGCTGCTGATCGTGCGCGACGAGTTTGGAGGGCTCGGCCGCAATGGCGGCACTGCGCTGCTGATCGGTCTGCTGGCGCTGAAGCTGGCCGAGAGCGAGCGCCGGCGCGATGGCTTGCTGGTCGTGTGCATCACACTGTTCCTGATCAGCATTCGATTTCTGTTCGGCGAGAGCATGTTGCTGACGCTGTACATGATTGTGCCGACACTGCTGTGCTTCTGGGCCCTGACCGAGCTGCACACGCAGGCCGCTGGGGCTACGGTCGAACGCGAGCAGCTGCGCCGACTGGCCTGGGGTGCGCTGAAGACTGCCGCCCTGGCGCTGCCGCTGGCGATGTTGCTGTGGTTGCTGGTGCCGCGGCTGGCACAGCCGCTGTGGGGCAAGCCCGACATCGCAGACGACGCCCGAACCGGTCTGGGCGACGAAATGTCACCCGGCAAGATGACCGAACTGTTGATCGACGACAACGTCGCAATGCGGGTGCGCTTCGAGACCGAGATTCCACCGACCAACCAGATGTACTGGCGAGGTCCGGTGCTGTGGCGCTTCGACGGCGAAACCTGGACCGGCCTGAGCAGCTGGTTGCGCACCGAGCGGCTGAAAGAAGCGGCGCGCCCGCCGGACAGCGTCAACCAGCGCTACGAGGTGATGCTGGAGCCCACCGACCGGCCGTGGCTGATCCTGCTCGATGTGCCGGTGCGGACCAACGAAGCCCATCACCTGACGCTGGACCTGCAGGTGATCCGTCCGTCGACGATCGGTTCGCTGCTGCGTTATCAGGGCGAGTCAATGATCGGCATTCCCACGCCGGCCTCCGCCTTCCCCGGCAGCGAGCGGGAATGGGCCCTGCAACTGCCGCGCGACTACAACCCCAGGGCCCGCACGTTGGCCGCAACCTGGGCCAGTGAGGCCGGCGGTGATCCGACCAGCATCGCCGAACGCGCCATGAGTCACTTCCGCACCCAGCCCTTCAGCTATTCCCTGAGTACGCCGGAAACCGGTCGCAACTCGGTCGACGACTTCCTGTTCGAAACCCAGATTGGCTACTGCGAGCACTACTCGTCTGCGTTCACCTTTCTGATGCGAGCCGCTGGCGTGCCGGCGCGGGTCGTCACCGGCTATTACGGCGGCTACGTCAATCCGATTGACCAGCACGTGATCGTGCGCAATTCCGATGCCCATGCCTGGGCCGAGTACCACGTCGACGGCCAGGGCTGGATCCGGATCGACCCGACTGCCGCGGTTGCCCCGGAGCGGGTCGATCGCAGCGGACTGGAACTGGGCCTGGACGGCGGCTGGAACAACGCCGACTGGGGCCAGCGGCTACTGATGACCATGGATGCCGTCGGCACCTGGTGGAACCGGACGATGCTCGCCTTCGATGCGCGAGCGCAGTTGGCCATGCTCGAACGTCTGGGTCTGGACGGTCGCTGGGAGCAGCGCGCGCTGCTGCTGGTGGGCAGCTTCCTCGGTTTTGCCCTGATTGCCGCACTGATCATGTGGGCACCGTGGCGCATAAGGCGGATCGACCCACTGCTGCGCCTGCAGGCGCGCTTTGAAAGGCTCATCGCACCGTGGGTGGGCGAGCGACCGCCGGGACTGGGCGCGCACAGCCATGCAGCGAGGGCTCGCGCCGCGCTGCCGGACTGCGAAGCCGTGATCGATCGCTTCGCCCAGCACTTTGCCGCCCGACGCTACGATCCGCAGGCGATCGCCGGACCTCGGCTCGAGGAGCTCGAAGCCGCGCTGGGCGAGCTGCGGCGGCAACTGGCGGGAAGGCCGAGGCCGCGCGCGAAGTGATCTCGGCGAGCTCAGTGAGTCGCATCAACAAACTCGGCAGCCGTGCGGGCTTGGGCTTGACTGGGCCCTGGGCCCTTTGCCCTGGGCCCTTGCTACGTGGACGACGCGCAACGCCCCAGCGGGTCAGCCCCCCTCAATCTTCGCCGCTTCCACCACCTCTCGCGAGAACTCCAGCGCGCGCTTGCGCTGGGCCGCATTGATCATGGCTTCGCGCACCTGCTCGAACGCCGCGACTTCGAAGTCGCGGCGCTCGTAGAGGTGCAGAACGTGCCAGCCGAACTCGCTCTTGATCGGTTCGGCCAGCGTCTGTCCGGCCGTGGCGGCGTCGACCGCCGGGCGCAGTGCTTCTGACAACTGAGGACGTCTGACCCAGCCCAGCTCGCGCGCGTCGCGAACGCCGGACTCGTCCTGATAGCGCGCCATCAGCGCGTCGAAGTCTCCGGCCAGCGCCTCGGTCGCGGCCGTGCGCGCCGGCGCCTCCTGATCAAACAGAATATGCCCGACCCGAAACTCGTGACTGCCAAGCTCTGCCCGTTCGCGTTCGTATTCGGCCCGCAACTGATCATCGGTCGGCAGTTCACTGGTGGCCTGTTCGATCAGGCGTCCGGCAATCATGTTGAGCCTTTCCAGTGCAAGATCGGCCTGCACCTGAGGATCATCGAGCAGACCGCGATCGCGTGCCGCCTGGGCCATTGCGACCAGTTCGGCGGTCTTCTCGCGCACCTGGGTCAGCTGGCTGGGATCATTCAGCTTCCAGCCACGCTTGCGCGCGTAGGCATCCAGCAGCAGCTGCGGCACGGCCTCGTCGTTGACTTTCAGTCCGCTGCTGCGACCTTCGGGCAACAGTGATGCCTTCTGATCGCTCGCCTGTTCGGTACCGCAGGCGACCAGAAAAAGGCTGCTCAGTATCAATGCCCACAGCGACGCGAGCCGTGCTGCACAGGCAGGAACATGAAATTGCGGGGGGCATTGAAAGTGCATCATCCAGCTTCCTCAGGGGCAAGAGTTTTCAGGGCCAAGGCGTGAATATCGGTGTCCATCAGGCTGCCCAGAGCGGCGTAGACCAGACGGTGGCGTGCCAGCGAGGACAGCCCTGCAAATGCCGGACTCACCACGCGCAACCGAAAATGACCGCGACCGTCGCGGGCGCCGGCGTGACCCACGTGCATGTGACTTTCATCGATCACTGCCAATTCCAGCGGGGTCAAGGCGGCCCGAAGGCGCGATTCAATCTCCGCCATTCGGGTCTCGGTCAGGCTCATGGCAGCACCTGTCGCAATGGCGTGATCTGGACCTCGTCAAACAGACCGGCCAGCGCATAGGGATCGGCGGCGGCCCAGCTTTCAGCAGCGGCGCGATCGGCAAAATCGGCCACGATCAGGCTGCCCTTGGCGACGGCGTCCGGTCCGCCGGCGTCCTCCAGCATCGGCCCGGCAAAGCGGACCCGATCGGCTTGCGCCAACGGCGCGATATGCGCCAGATGAGCCGGACGGGTCTGCTGACGCAAGGCGCCGCTATCCGGCCGGTCACGGCAAAGGATCATCCAGAGCATTCAGGGTCTCCAAGTGTGTGTCAAAGTGATGTTTCAGGAAACCTGTGTGGGTTTCAGGGCCCAGAAGGTCAAGAGCCACCTCGGCCTTGTGATGCCGCACTCGCCTTGAGTTGGCTCTGGACTGGGCCCTTGGACCATCCAGGTCCCTCGCAACAAAAGCCTGCATCGCTCCCCACAATAGCCAAAGCCCCACAATCGTCTATACTACCCTGATTCCTGCAATGATCCTGGCTGCCCCGAGGCGGCCCTTTCGACGTGCGCGTACATATCCACCCCGACAATCCGCAGGCGCGTCTGATCGCGCAGGTGATCGAAGCGCTCAACCAGGGACAGCTGATCGGTTATCCAACCGATTCGGGCTATGCCTTCGGCTGGACCCTGGGATCGACCCAGGCCGCCGAACGCGTGCGCCGTTTGCGCCGGCTCGACGCTCGCCATCCCTTCACGCTGTGCTGCGCCGATCTGAAGCAGGTCGGATCCTTCACCCGCTTGCACGACAGCGCCTTTCGCCTGATCAAGCGGTTGACGCCCGGTCCGTACACCTTCCTGCTGGCCGCCGGCGCCAACGTACCGCGGCGATTGCAGGCCGAGCGCCGCCGCACGGTCGGTATACGCCTGCCCGACCACGCCATCGCGCAGGCTCTGGTCAGCGCGCTCGGTGAGCCGTTGTGCACCTCGACCCTGCTGCTGCCGGACGATGAACTGATCGGACTGGAAAGCGAGGAACTGGCCGAACTGCTGGGCCAACGGGTGGACCTGTTCGTCGATGGCGGCGCCTGCCCCAGTGAACCGACCACGGTCGTGGACCTGAGCGCGGATGATCCGGTCGTCCTGCGCCGCGGCGCGGGTGAGGTCGACTGGGAATGACCGCTGATGTGGCGGCGGAGGATCATCGTCAGTTGCCCCTGGCGCTGGTTCGCGGCCAACCCTTTTTCGATCTGCCGGAAGACCTGTACATCCCGCCGGAAGCGCTGGAAGTCATTCTCGAAAGCTTCGAAGGACCGCTGGATCTTTTGTTATATTTGATTCGGCGGCAAAATCTCGACATCCTAGACATACCTGTGGCTCGGGTTGCCGAGCAATACATCGGCTATGTCGAGCTGATGCGCGAGTTGCGCCTGGATCTGGCGGCCGATTATCTGGTCATGGCAGCGATCCTGGCAGAGATCAAGTCCCGCCTGCTGCTGCCCCGCTCACCCGAGGCGGATCAGGATGAGGAAGACCCTCGGGCCGAGTTGATCCGACGGTTGCAGGAGTACGAGCGGTTCAAGAAGGCCGCCGAGGACATTGACGCTCTACCGCGGATGGATCGGGACTGGTTCCAGGCGGAGGCCCATTTTCCCGATCGGCAACGTATTCAGGTTCCACCCGAGGTTGATTTGCGTGAGTTGCTGCTGGCCTTCAAGGCAGTGCTGCGCCGGGTCGACCTGAATGCCGAACACCACATCCGGCGCGAGCCCTTGTCGATCAGGCAGCGGATGGGCGAAATCCTCGGCAAGTTGGGCGACGGGCAGTTTCACCGCTTCGAGGAGGTTTGCGAACTCGACCAAGGCCGCCGTGGCGTGGTCGTGAGCTTCATGGCACTGCTGGAACTGGTCAAGGCCGCCTTGCTGGAAATCGTGCAGGAGCGCCCATTGGCGCCGTTATATCTGAAAAGCCTCGCTTGAGCGGGAGGATAGGCATTTGCAACAAAGCCAGATCAAGGCGATCGCCGAGGCGGCGCTGCTCGCTGCCGCGCAGCCATTGAGCGTGGCCCAGTTGCTGCAATTGTTCGACGAGCGCGAAGGCGTCAGTCAGTCGGCCCTCGGCGCGGCGCTGGCTGAACTGGGCAGCGATTGCGCCGAGCGCGGGGTGGAATTGCGTGAAGTGGCCAGCGGCTTTCGCATGCAGATCAAGGCGCTGTGGGCGCCACGGGTGTCCAGACTCTGGACCGAGCGGCAAAGTCGCTATTCCAGGGCATTGCTGGAAACCCTCGCGCTGATTGCCTATCGCCAGCCCATCACCCGCGGCGAGATCGAAGCGGTACGCGGTGTCGCGGTTGCTACCAGCATCATCAAGACCCTCGAGGAACGCGAATGGATACGCGTCCTTGGCCATCGGGATCTGCCCGGCCGGCCGGCACTGTTCGGTACGACCCGCGCCTTCCTCGATTACTTCAACTTAAAGACGCTCGACGAGTTGCCGACTCTGGCCGAGATCCGCGACCTGGAAAGTCTGGAACCCGAACTGGCCTTCCCCAGCGACGAGCTGGATCATGGACGTGCCGGGCCCACCACCGCACCGATCGCTGCCACTGATGCAGACGAGCAACAACCGGCAATGCCGGACGTGCCTTAAGGACTATCGATGACTCTAACTCTCAAACTGCGTTCAGACGGCAAGCAGGAACGTCTGCACAAGGTATTGGCTACCTCCGGGCTGGGCTCCAGGCGCAAGCTGGAAGAACGCATCCTGCAGGGCGAGGTCAAACTCAATGGTCAGCCCGCCGAACTCGGCTCGGTGGTGTCACCCGGAGATCGGGTGGAAATGGACAGCAAGATGTTCCTGATCCGCTCCGCCAACGGTCGCCTGGGCCAGGTGCTGATGTATCACAAGCCTGAAGGCGAACTGACGGCGCGAATCGATCCGGAAGGCCGACCGACAGTCTTCGAGAGCTTGCCATTCCTCAAGGGCGCGCGCTGGGTCGCGGTGGGCAGACTCGATTTCAATACCACCGGCCTGTTGCTGTTCACGACCGATGGCGATCTGGCCAACCGGCTGATGCATCCGTCCAATGAGTTGCCGCGCGAATATGTCGCTCGCGCCTTTGTCGACGATCCCGACGCGCTACCGGATATTCTGGCTCGACTGCAGGCACCGATCGAACTGGAGGACGGCCCGGCGCAGTTCGATGAGGTCGAGCTGATCGGCTCCAGCGCGCACAACGCGCTGTTCAAGGTCAGCCTGCGTGAGGGCCGCAATCGCGAAGTCAGGCGGATGTTTGCCGCGATCGGACTGGAGGTGGGGCGACTCAAGCGCACCCGCTACGGCCCGATCGAGCTGCCGATGCGGCTGGCGCGCGGAAGCTACGAGACCCTGACGCCGGAACTGGCATTGAGTCTTGCCAAGGCCGCCGGCCAAGAGGTGGCCGGCAGTCAGTTGATTGCCGAGCCCGAAGCGCTGGCGCGCAAGCGCGAACGCGAATCCGGCAAGCGCACGCGGCGCGAGGTGACACCGCTGCGTCGACCCACCGGCGAGGCGGCCGGGGCACGCTCCAGTGACGAGTTCGACCGCCCCAGCGAGCTGACCGACCGTCGCCCGGAGACCGGTCGGGATCGTGGCCCGCGGCGCGTCGAGGGTCGTCGCGCCGACGGCCGACGGCCGCAGGGCGCCCGCGCCGAGGGCAATGGACCGCGCGGTGAGCGGCGACCTGGTGGCGGCCGCGGCGCGCAGGAACGCCGCCCCGGTGGACCGGCCCGCGCCGGAACCGGTGCGGGACGTCCGGGCAGCGGCGCCCGACCGGGCGGTCCACGTCCCTTCGCTGCCGGCCCCAGACCGGGTGCGCGCGGACGACGGGCACCGGCCGAATTCAAGGGTCCAATGGATTACGCCAGCGGCAGTCATCTGCACGATGACCGCCCATTGAGCGAAGCCGATGACAATCGCGGCAACCGTATCGATGCCGGCGCCGAGCTTGCCGGGGGCACCGTTTACACGCCCGGCCTGGGTCAGGAGCGCGAGTGGAAGCCCAACTGGCAACCGCCCGGCGAGCAGAATCAGGGCAGCCCGGGCAATGACATCGCCGGCAATCGGGATCCCGGCAATCGCTCAGCGGGCAATCGCGAGCCCGGCAATCGCGCCACTGGGCAGCCACACCGCTCGGGCCCGGGCAAGCGCCGTCCCGGACCGGGACGGGACGGACCGAAGGATGCGCGTCGCGAAGGCCAGCCGCGCCCGGACGGCAACACGGGCAACGGCCCCAGAAGCGGGCCCAAGCCGGGCGGTGCAAAACGGCGCAAGCCACGGCCACGGCGAGACCGGCCGGCTGGTCCGCCGCGTGGGGAAGGCTGATTCGAATCGGCATTCGTTCGCCAAGCGTCAAAGGCCAACTCACGCGGCCGAGTTCACGCTACGTACGTCGATGAAACATCCGGGCAAGAAAAAGCCCCGGAAGTCCGGGGCTCTTTCTTGCTCCTCGGCGCTGAACCGGCAGGCTTACTCGTCGAGCCTGATCGCGCTGCGGGTCTTGTCGCGGCGACGGTCGTCCTTGGCATCGTATTCGGCCATGCAACGGCTCGTCTGAGTCACCATCACGCACTCCAGGTAGTCGGTGGCCTCAACCAGTGCGGCGCGAATCGCCTTGCCGACCGGCGTGTTGTTCTCGCTCGCCAGATTGCCACCGAAGCCGCCGCGGTAGACGCCGACGCTCATGCCGCCGCCCTTGCTGGTGCCTTCGATGGTGCGGGTGAATGCCACCTCGCCCGTGGTCGTATCGATGACTCGCAGGTCGACCGCCAGATAGGCGCTCTCGCTCTTGCCGCCGACCGAAATTCCCTTGAAGCTCAGACCACCGCCGCTGCTCTTGGTGTTGTGTTCATAAGCACTGACGATGCCGGTGACCAGATACTGCGCTCCGGTCAGTTGGCCGATCTGGGCACCCGTACCGGCCGCGACCCGCCCGGAAGCGGCGAGGTTCTGTTCGTCCAGCACGGCACGCAATTGGTCGCGCTCGACCATCCGGAAGGCGTTGGTCGCGGCCAGTTCGTTGGTCAGCATGTCGGCCAGCTCCCAGCCCACGCCACCACGCCACCAGCCCGCACCGGATTGATTGGTGAATTCGGTGACCGCCATGACCGGTCGGTCGGACGCCAGCGCCGTGCCCATCTTCAAGTACACAACGGCAAAGGGCGGGAAGCAAGGCCATCTGCGCTGCGGATGAGTGTGCGAGGCAAAGTGATAGTTCGGAATTCCTGTGCGGATTCCAGGGCTCAGGGCCCAGGGCCCAGTTCAGAGCCAGATCCAAGGCGAGCACGGCACCATGTGGGCGAGGCCGCTCTTGATCTGCTGGGTCCTGGGCCCTGAGCCCTGAGCCCTAAAGCCATCAAGGGCTGCTGAACCCCTACCCCGACTCGAACTCGGCCATTCGCACTCACTCACACGACCGACGATCCCGCCTCACCCTTCCGGTAATACGGATTCTCACCGCGCTCATGGTCGGTGGCGTCGATCACCGCGGTCACTTCGGGCAGGCGATTGCGCAGGGTCTTCTCGACGCCTTCGCGCAGGGTCACGCTGACCATGCCGCAGCCCTGACAGCCGCCGCCGAAACGCAGGATGACCCGGCCATCGGCATCGACCTCCTCCAGCGACACTCGGCCGCCGTGCGAGGCCACTTGGGGGTTGATCTCGGTTTCCAGCACATACTGCACCCGCTGCACCAGACTGGCGCCCTCGCCCGGCGGCACACCCTTCAGCCGCGGTGCCTTGATCACCATGCGAGCGTTCATGCCGTCGGTTTCGTAGCAGACTTCGGTGTCGTCCAGATAGGGCGCGCTTTGATGGTCAATGTAGACGCTGAAGCCCTCGCACTGGATCTCCCAGTCGCTGTCGGACACGTCGTCGGGTTCGCAGAACTCCAGCCGGCAATCGGCCTGCGCCCCTCCCGGCGAAAGCGCGCGCATGCGGATTCCGGTCCCATCCACACCGTGCTCGTCAAGCAGCTTGATGAAATAGGCACGGGCGGCGTCATCAATACGGATCACGAGTACTCCTGAGTCTGGCGGTGCTTGCAAGTTTATGAGACATCCGGGACGCGATAGCAAGGACAGGTTCGGTTCAACGGATGATTCGGAGGGTCCAGGGCCCAGGGCCCAGGGCCCAGGGTCTAGGGCCCAGGGCACAGGGCCCAGGGCCCAGC
>DAIMJK010000020.1:9741-17714 GCA_036722245.1 Lysobacterales bacterium | reverse complement strand
CGGCGCTCAGTGCCGGCACCGGCTCATCCAGCAGCTTGCGCCAGTTCGGCATACCGCTGAACAGCTCACCTTCAAAACCGACCGTGCCGGCGGCCAGCGCCACCCGCTCGGTGTCCGACAGCTGCGGCAGCTGACGCCGGTAGAAATCCAGCATCGGCGCGCTGATCAGACGGGCGCGCAGCGGCTTGTGGTTGAGCACCACGGCCAGCGCACCGAAGGCCAGCCAGCTCAGGCCGATCGCCAGCCAGTGTGCCTGGCCGTAGAAGCTGATCAGACCGAGCATCACGGCCGCCGCCAGCGTCCAGACCTTGAGCGGGCTGCGCAGATACAGACATACAGCGGAAACCAGCAGCACACCGAGTATCGGATAGAGACTGCTCATGCGGAAACTCCTGTCGAGGGGGCGCCCTCATTGGCGCCGTGGGGAGGTGATGGGTCGCTGGTGGCGGGCCCGAAGCGGCGCTCCAGCCAGGCGAGGATCTCGGCACTGAACACATCGTTGCGGTCACCGACGATCAGATGGGTGGCCTGCTCGACCACCACATGCTCGGCGTGCGGGACCAGATCGCGGAACTCGGCGATGGTGTGATCGGACACCACATCGCTGAGCGAACCGGACAGCAGCAGGGTCGGGATGTCGATCCGCTGCGCCGCGGCTTGCAACCGCGGGATGTAACGCTCGGCACTGTTGGCTACCGGGCCGAGCAGACGTGGATCCCAGTGCCAGCGCCAGCGGCCGTCCTCCCCACGGCGAAGCTGGCTGCGCAATCGTTCGGGATCCTTGCCTTCGCGATGCGGCAGATAGGCCGCAACCGTCGCATTGGCCGCTTCCAGACTGGCAAAGCCGTCCGGATGCGCAGCCATGAACGTCAATATCCGATCGACGCCGCTGCGCTCCCAGCGCGGCGTCACATCGACCAGCACCAGCGCCCGGAACAGCGGGCGCTCGTGCTCGGCCCGGGTCAGTTCACCCTGCGCGAGCAGGGCCACCAGACCACCCATCGAGGCGCCGATCAGCACTGGCGCCTCGGTCAAGGGGCTGGCCAGATGATGCAGGTCGGCGACGAACTGTTCGAGCTGGTACTCACCCGAGGGCAGCCAGGCCGAATCGCCATGGCCGCGGGCGTCGATGGCCAGACCGTTCCAACCGCGATCGGCGAGGGTCTGCGCTGTGCCAGCCCAGGCGCGCCGGTTCTGGCCAAAGCCATGGGTGTAGAGGACGTGCGGCTGCGCCGCCGGATCGCCATAGTGGTCGGCGTGCAGACGCAGCCCGTCGAAACCCGACAATCGTCGGAGTCTGGCGGATGCTGCAGGCGGCGCGAGCGTGGACTCCATACGGCTGAGTATGTTGACGTGGCGAGGAGCTGTCAATACGCTTCCGTATGGACGCTTGTAAACATGCCGTCCTGATAGGGGATGCGGCACACAAGGAAAGCGAATGGAAGCCACAGTGGTAAAACTGGAACGGGCGCGGCTGACGGCTGACGACTGGGAGAAGGCGGCGCTGGAATCGATCGCCCACGATGGCGTCGCCAGTCTGGCGGTGGAGTCACTGGCCAAGCGGATGGGCGTGACCAAAGGCAGTTTCTATTGGCATTTCGCCAATCGAGACACCTTGCTGGCAGCCGCTCTGGCGCGCTGGGAGCGCTCGGACACGCACAACCTGATTGCCCGCATAGAGACTCTTACCGATCCGCGCGAACGATTGCGGGAGCTGTTTCGATCCACCAGTCGCGACATGCGCTCGCATCGGACCTACGCCGCGCTGCTGAAGGCGGCCGACAACCATATCGTCGCGCCGGTGCTCGAACGCGTCGCCGCCGAGCGGATGGCCTACCTCGCCCGTGTCTTCGCCCAGGCCGGCATGCAGGGCATCGAAGCCGAACATCGTGCCCGGCTGGCCTATTCAGCCTATGTCGGCTTCCTCCAACTCACCCTGCAGCTCAACAGCCTGCCCCTGGACGACCAGGATCTGAGCCGCTACGTGGATCATGTGACGGTGGTCTTGATTCCATAGGTGAGCGAATCGGGCGGTCGTTACTGGACGTCCTTCAAGGGCCCAGGGCCCAGTAGAGCAGGGGATCGAAGGCTTACTATGCCCTGGGCCCTGTGCCCTGGGCCCTGCTCTTTGTTGCTTTCCCCCCACCCGCTCGCTATCTTGGCCCGCCGCGCGCCCGCGCGGTCTGCTTAAGTGACTGATTTTTCTGGAGTCGAAATGACATCGCGGCTGGATGTTTTGAACGAGTGGGTAGCTGAGGTGGCGGCCTTGACGCAGGCCGATCAGATTCACTGGTGCGATGGCTCGGATGCCGAGCGGCAACGGCTGACCGCGCAGATGCTGGCCACCGGGGAACTGCTCGAACTCAACCCGGAAAGTCATCCGGGCTGCTACCTGCATCGGTCAGATGCGCGCGACGTTGCGCGGGTCGAGCACCTGACCTTCGTCTGCACCGAAGCACGTGAGGACGCCGGCCCCAACAACCACTGGATGGCTCCGGCCGAGGCCAGGGCGAAACTCGACGCCTTGTATGCCGGCTGCATGCGCGGGCGTACGATGTATGTGATCCCGTATTGCATGGGCCCGATCGACTCACCCTATGCCCGCTGCGGGGTGGAGATCACGGATTCGCCCTATGTCGCAGTCAACATGCAGATGATGACTCGCATGGGCAGCGCTGCTCTGGCGCGGATCGAGCGCGAGGGGCATTTCGTCAAGGGGCTGCATTCGATCGGCGAACTCGATCCGGAGCGCCGCTACATCATGCATTTCCCGCAGGATCTGAGCATCATGAGCTACGGCTCGGGCTATGGTGGCAATGCTCTGCTGGGCAAGAAGTGCCACGCCCTGCGCATCGCCAGCTACCAGGCGCGGCAGGAAGGCTGGCTGGCCGAGCACATGCTGATCGTCGGCGTCGAGAATCCGGCCGGTGAAATCTACTACATCGCCGCCGCCTTCCCATCGGCCTGTGGCAAGACCAATCTGGCGATGCTGATTCCGCCAGAAACCCATCCTGGCTGGAAAGTCTGGACCGTCGGGGATGACATTTGCTGGATGCATCCCGGGCCCGACGGTCGGCTTTGGGCGATCAACCCGGAGTCCGGTTTCTTCGGCGTGGCACCGGGCACAAGCGCACAGACCAATCCGAATGCGCTGGCGATGCTCAATCACGATGCCATCTTTACCAATGTTGCGGTGACCGCCGACAACCGGCCGTGGTGGGAAGGTCTGTCGGACGAACGGCCGGCGAAGGACTGGCAGGGACGCGACTTTGATCCGGTCAACGGCCCGGCGGCGCACCCGAACTCACGCTTTACCGTGTCGATGCGGCAGTGCCCGAGCTTCTCGCCGGTCGCCGACGAGGCGCGCGGCGTACCGATCAGCGCGATCGTCTTCGGCGGTCGCCGCGCGTCGCTGGTGCCGCTGGTGTTCGAAGCGCTGGATTGGGATCACGGTGTATTGGTAGGCGCCGGCATGGCGAGCGAGACCACCGCTGCGGCGACCGGTCAGGTCGGCGTGGTGCGGCGTGATCCGATGGCGATGAAGCCCTTCTGTGGTTACAACTTCGGCGACTACTGGGCGCACTGGCTGGATATCGGCAGCAAGCTCGGCAAGCCGCCGAAGATCTTCCACGTCAACTGGTTCCGCAAGAACGCCGCTGGCAAGTTCCTTTGGCCGGGCTTTGGCGACAACCTTCGCGTTCTGGAATGGATGATCGAACGCTGCAACGGCCAGGCCCGCGGTCGCACCACCCCCATCGGCATCCTGCCCACCGATGGCGAACTGAATCTGGATCAGCTCAGCCTCAGCGACGAAGCACTGGAAACCCTGTTGCGCGTAGACAGCAAGGCCTGGCGCACGGAGATGGAGGCGATCGGGGAATATCTTTCGAGTTTCGGCGATCGTTGCCCTGAAGCGTTGGAGGGGCAGCGGCGAGGGGTTTTGGAGAGGTTGGGATAAAAGCGGTTTTTGGTTTTGGGTTTTAGGTTTTAGGGTAGATCAAGAGCGCGCGGCATGTCGGCATTTTCCGCTGCTGTCGCTCTGATGAAGCAAAAAAGGTCGTCCTTAGGTCGAGCTATCAATCCAACTTTAAACGCTGCGACTCTCGTGGTCCTTACCGACATCGCCACAGTGACCCGTCATCATAGAAGTGTATCTCATAGCCCGGTGAAAAGAGCCCTTGAGTCACTTCGTACACGTTTCTTGAGGCTTCGCGAACAGTTCCTCTAAATGCGAGCCGTTTTAGCCTTTCAGTTCTTTGCTCTTACCTAAAACCTAAAACGTAAAACCTAAAACAGCATTTCGCGCCTCAGATCAAACACTGCGGCGAATTGTCAATCCAACCCAAGCTCCCGAAACCGCCGCGTATACCACTGCTCGCCCTCCGGGCTGAACACCGCGCAGCGACACATTTCGCCCTTGTAGATATGCAGGGATACAGCGACTTCGCTGTCGGACGGGTTGGCGATGGTGTGGTACTCGTGCGGTGGTATCAGACTCCCGGCCGAGCCTTCGCCGGCCTGGATGCAGCCGCGCTCCTCGAAACGGAAGCGCTCGCCGGAGCAGCCGGTCATTTCGTACTGCACCACCTCGATCGTGCCGCGGATCACCCCTTCGACACACCACATGCCGCTGTGGTCATGAATCGGCGTGCCCTGGCCGGGGCCCCAGGTCATCGCGACCATCGAGTAGCCGTAGCGGTCGCTCTGGTACAGCTCACGGCGGGCGTAGTGGCCGTCGACGGTCTGGAAGACCTCATCAGGCAGTTGCAACTCGCCGGCCCGGATCATGTGGCACAGGGTCTTGCGCAGCGCAGCCGTACACAACTCGTCGGAGGGCGAATCGACGCAGCGGTCGAGGGCCTGGATCAGCGGATGGTCGGAATCGAAGGTGGGGCAACTCATGGCGTGGGCGCGTGTCGATGAAGCGTCAAGGATACGCAGGCCAGGGCGACGTGGCGAGCCCCTTGGAGCGAGGGTCCAGGGCATAGGGCCCAGGGCCCAGTCAAGGCAGAGCACTCGCGCGCGGGACTCTGTGCCCACAAGCGCGGCGGCGGACGAGCAGGATGTTGGTGAGCTCGGCGAACTGCATCAATGGGACATCATTACCTGCCAGGTTATTGCCCGTCCGACGCGGCAGACCAACAATGCCGGGCATGGCCACTACAGGAAGGTCGATGTCCGAGCCGCGCTGGTTGTACGGGTGTCATGCCGTTGGTCTGACACTGTTGGCACTGATCCATCTGCCGCCGGTCATCGGCGTCGTAGGCGGCGATACGCTGCAGCGGCTGTACGGCGTTGCAGCGGACGACGCCAGCCTGCAGTTGTTGTTGCGCCATCGCGCGATGCTGTTTGCGATCGTCGGTGGCATCGCCGTGCTGGGCGCGTGGCTGCCGAGATTTCGCACGCTGGCGCTGCTTACGGTCTGGGTGAGCCTTGGCAGCTTCCTGCTGCTGGCCTGGCAAAGCCCGCCGATCAGCGCCGAACTGGCGCGAGTTCAGCGGATCGATCACTACGCGCTGATCGTGCTGGTGCCGCTGACGGTGCTGGCTGTGGCGCAACATTGCGGCGCGTGGCTTGGCGGGGCTGGTCGTTCAATCCCTTGATGCGGTTCGCTGAGCTCACTCCTTACGCGCGTCGCTGCGGTGCTACTGGGCCCTGAGCCCTGAGCCCTGGGCCCTGCACCCGGGCTTTTCCTCGCCGAGGCGCCCCAGGAACGCCTCGACCCGGTCGAAATGATCGATCACGGCGACGTGACCGCCGGTGACTTCGACCAGCTCTAAGCCATGCGCGAAGCCCGCCTGGCGCAGTCGCTGCTGCATCCGCTGTGCCATCCGGAGCGAGGGCCACATTTCGTCGGCGCTGGCGGCGATCAGCAGGATCGGGCCGTTGATGCGCTCGGCCGGAATCTGCGCGGCGGCTGCCTGATCACCGGCCAGGGCGCTGTCCATGACCGCGAGCAGATTGCCGCTGATCAGATCCAGCGTTGCCGACCACGGGATCGGTGCGAAGGGCAGCGGCCGGCCGTCGATGGACCAGGACGAGGTGTTCATCGCGTCGGTGTGGGCCGGGAACACGGTATCGCCGGGTGCGAGCGCGACCACCGCGTCGATATCCGGGTAATGCGCCGCCAGCGTCAGTGCCAGCTCGGCGCCCTTGGAGCCACCGATCAGGATCACGCAACCATCGCTGACGGCCGGTTCACTCTGGGCCCGCAGGATCGCCCGATGGACGCCGTCGAGCGCGATCCGGTCGAGCTTTTCCGGTGTGTTCGGCAAGCCGAAATAGCCCAATGCCAGGAACGCGTAGCCCTGCTCGGCAAAGCGCTCGCGCTGCGCGACCCAGCGCTTGCGGGTCCAGCCGTTGCCGCCCTCGGCACCGCCCAGACCAACCAGCAGCGGTCGTGCCGGCCCGGCCGGGGCGTACAACTGGCTATCGACCTGGCCATGCCGCTCGGGCAGCGTTTCGGTATCGAAGCTGTAGACAACGTATGCCACATAGATGGCCGCCAGCAGACCGAGCAGCAGGACGGCAGCGGCGGTCCACAGACTGAACTTGAGGGCGATACGGAGAGCGCGTGCGGGCATGCGGGCTTACCTAAGGGTTGTGGGTGGGGACGAATGGGACAACGGGTGGGGTTCAACCAGCTGGAGATGAGGCTCTCGACACAAGCAGAGTCAGGAGTCGGGAGTGCGAATCCACTACAGGTTCGCTCTTGCTGTTGTTGTTGCAGCATGGCTGCTATCAGTGTTCAAGGTCGCCGGAACTGTCTAACGACTGCGTCTGGCTCTGCTACTGCTCCGGCTATCGGATCTCCTCTGGCTATCGCATCTGCTCTGGCTTCCGCCTTTGCTCTTACTCCCGACTCCCGACCAGGAAATTCCGATCCCCATTGCGGTATCAGTTTGAATTGCACGCAGGAAGAACGAACTTGGCTAGCCGTCCGCCGGCGGATCAATCCAGAAGAAGACTTCATCAACGCCGCGACCGAAGACCCGCGCCAGCCGCATTGCCAGCTCCAGCGACGGCGCATAGCGCCCGCCCTCGATCGCGATGACGGTCTGGCGTGTGATGCCGACCTGGCTTGCAAGTGCCTGCTGCGTCATCTCGGCGTGTTCGAAGCGCAGTTGCCGCAGCCTGTTGCCGATCGGTGTGCCGCTCACGGCGGGTCCAGCGCTGCATCCTGCGCATAGCTGCGCAGACGGGTGATGGCGTCGATCAGGACGCTGAGGATGATGACCAGGATGATCAGGTGGGCGATGGCGGGGCGGGACAGCTGTGCGGCCCAGCCGTGAGTGCTGAAGCCCAGCGCGAGCAACAGCCCGATCAGCATCAGCACCAGGCCGTAGTGCGCCACGCGCAGACCCTGGCCGGCGATCCAGCGGTCACGCTCGTCGACCCGTGGCTGCGGATCACGAGCGATCCACCAGGCGCCGATGGCCGCACCGACCAGCGTCCAGACATCGATCCCGAGGGCATGCATGGGCGCGGTGTGCATGATCATGTTCGGACCTATCTGCCACAGGCTGGTTGCCAGGTAGGCAGCGACCACCGCGTGACCGGCCAGGCTGACCCACAGCTCGCGTTCCGGTGAGCCGGGCGCGGTGTCTGCCAGCAGCAACCAGCGACGCCGTACCAGCAATGCTGCCAACAGGATCACGACCCCACCAACCACACCCGCACGCAGTGGCAACCAGGCGGCGGCATGGACAAGCAGGAAACCGAAAGCCGCTGTGGCAACGAGAACACTCAGGATGCGGGTCATGGGTACGCTTCAGCGGACATAATGTACGGTATAAATTACATACGTCGGGGCCAGATGGCAAGGTCGGACTTTGGGCTGAGGGCTGAGGGGTCAGAAGAGCGGGGCCCAGGGCCCAGTCGGAGTTGTTTTTGCCCTTGCCCTTCGCTCTAGTGAAGACGCGGCCGCCGGCGCGAAGGCGATCGGGGCGAAAAACGTGGCTCAACGCGCGCCG
>DAIMJK010000020.1:0-9641 GCA_036722245.1 Lysobacterales bacterium | reverse complement strand
GAACCGCGCTACTTCCAACCGACCGGCTCTTCGCTTCCGAACCAGACTCAAAGCCTACGCTCTAGTGAAGACGCGGCCGCCGGCGCGAAGGCGATCGGGGCGAAAAGCGTGGCTCAACGCGCGCCGGAACCGCGCTACTTCCAACCGACCGGCTCTTCGCTTCCGAACCAGACTCAAAGCCCACCAGCTCTAGCCTTGAACTGGAACTGGCTACTGGAACTGCTCTTCTGATCCCTCAGCCCTCAGCCCTGCTCCAACTCAGCCCTCAGCCCTGGCTGGATCGCAAGCCGTCCAACCAACTCGCGATCGGTGGTCCGAAGCGCTCGAAATCGACCAGGAAGGAGTCGTGGCCCATCGGCGAGGGCAGGGGGTGCCAGTCGACCCTGGCGCCGGCCTCGGCCAGGCCGCGGGCCAGCGCCTCCTGTTGCCACAATGGAAACAGGAAGTCGGTGGCCACGCCGATGACCAGCGCCGACTCCAACTGCAGCTTTGCCAGCGCGGCCTGATTGTCGCCGCCGGCATGCTCGGCCAGATCGAACCAGTCCATCGCGCGCGACAGGTACAGGTAGCAATTCGGGTCAAAGGCGCCGATGAAGCGATCGGCGTGGACCTCCAGGTAAGCCTCGATCTCGAACTCTGGACCGAAGGGCTCGGTCGGGGCCTGGGCCTGGCGAGCGCGGCCGAAGCGTTGCTGCCACTCGTCGGCGGAACGATACGTCGTCATGCCGAGCTTGCGCGCCAGCCGCATGCCGGTGCGCACGTCAGAGCCCTCGGCGTAGTGACCTGCCTGCCAGCCGCGATCGGCCCGCACCAGTTCGCGCTGCAGCGAGCGCACCGCGATCGCAAACGGCGTGGCCTGGGCTGCGGTAGAGATCAACGCCATGTGGCGCGTGCGACCGGGCTGCAGGGCGGCGAAGGCAAGGGTGCTCATGCCGCCCATCGACGGACCGATCAGCGCCTTGGGTTGGCTGATGCCGAGTGCATCGAGTACCAGCGCGGCGGCGGCGGCGACGTCTTCGAGCGTCAGCTCCGGGAAACCCAATCGATAGGGCTGGCCGCTGGCCGGATCGATCGAGGCAGGTCCGGTCGAACCCTTGCAGCTGCCGAGCGAATTGACGCAGACCACGTGCCAGTAGTCGGTGTCGACAGGCAGGCCCGGGCCGATCATGCCCTCCCACCAGCCGGGGCTGGGATCGGCCGCGCAACTGGCGGCGTGGGCGCCGGGCGACAGGCCGGTCAGGATCAGCAGCGTGTTGTCATCGGCCGCGCTGCGCTCGCCCCAGCACTCATAGGCCATTCGCACCGACGCCAGCCGGCCGCCGCGACGCATCGTCAACGGATCGGCGAGATCGATGTAGGCAGTGGCAGGTCCCATGCACACAGCTCCGCTTCAGGGCCGGCGATCTTCCCAGCCTTGGCGGCTCCGGGGCAAGTCGGCGGGGTGTTGGGAGTGCGAGACGATCTGGTGAGAACGAGGAAGCTAGTGCGAAAGTCGGGAGTCGGGAGTCGGGAGTGCGCACCGTGAAACGGTTCGCCATATCCGTTGGCGCGGAGGCAACCGAGGGCCAGCTGGTCTCCCGCGATGCCCTTGTCGCTGAGTGCTGTCGGCGACGGCTGGACGGCTCTGACTTGCTTGTCTTGCTCTTACTCCCGACTCCCGACTCCCGACTTGAGACTTCAGAATTTCTCCTTCACGCCGTAACCCCACCCAAGGTACCGTAACCCGCATGACCACCACCGAATCATCGTCGCCCAGCCCGCAGCCTCTCTGGCACGCGCAGGACCTGCAGACCGTCCTGCGCGCCGTGGACAGCAGCGCCGACGGGCTCACTGCCGCCGAGGCCGCCGCGCGACTGGTGCGGGACGGGCCAAACAAGCTGCCGGAGCCGACCCGTGACAGCGCGATCAAGCGGCTGGCGCGGCAGTTTCACAATGTCCTGATCTACGTGTTGCTGGGCGCAGCGCTGCTGACCCTGCTGCTGCAGCACTACACCGATGCGGCCGTGATCGTTGCCGTCGTCCTGGCCAACGCGCTGATCGGCTACCTGCAAGAGGGCAAGGCCGAGCAGGCCATGGCGGCCCTGCGCGACCTGCTTGCGCCCAAGGCGACCGTGCTGCGCGACGGTGCGCGACTGACGATTCCGGCCCAGGAACTGGTGCTCGGCGATATCGTCCAGGTCGAGGCGGGCGACAAGCTGCCGGCCGACCTGCGCTTGCTGCAGGTGCACAGCCTGACGGCGCAGGAGGCACTGTTGACCGGCGAATCGGTCCCGGTGTCCAAGCAGGTCGATGCGGTGGCCGTCGACAGCGCGCTCGGCGATCGCCGTTGCATGGCCTACAGCGGCACCCTGATTGGCGCGGGCCAGGCCAAGGGCGTGGTGGTCGCCGTCGGTGGGCAGACCGAAATCGGCAAGGTCAGCAAGCTGCTGGCGACTGTGACTACCCTGACCACTCCGCTGGTTTTGCAGATGGCCCAGTTCGCGCGCTGGCTGAGCCTGTTCATCCTGTTGGGGGCCTTTCTGCTGTTCGTCTACGGGCACTTCGTGCTCGGCTTTCCCTTCGCCGAACTGCTGATGGTCGTGGTCGGCTTGTCGGTGGCCGCCATCCCGGAAGGTCTGCCGGCGGTCATGACCATCACCCTGGCGGTCGGGGTCCAGGCGATGGCGCGACGCCGCGCGGTGGTGCGGCGGCTGCCGGCGATCGAGACCATCGGCGCGGTCTCGGTGATCTGCACCGACAAGACCGGTACGCTGACGCAGAACGAGATGAGCGTGACCGAAGTCGTGCTGGCCGAGGCAGGTTATCGGATCGAAGGGCGTGGCTATGCACCTTCCGGCACGGTGCAGCCGGTCGGCGCCGCTGCTCCGGATCCGCTCAGGCGGGGACTGGCCAGAGCAGCTCGGCTCTGCAATGACGCGCGCTTGATCGAGCAGGCCGACGGTTCATGGCAGGTCTCAGGCGATCCGATGGAAGGCGCCTTGCTGGCGCTGGCGGCCAGGCTGGACCCGACCGGCGGCCATGCAAGCGCGGATTGGCCTCGCACCGACGCGATCCCCTTCGATACCACTCAGCGCTACATGGCCACGCTTCATCATGACCATGAAGGGCAGGGTCGCATCCTGCTCAAGGGCGCGCCGGAGCGTTTGCTGGAACTGTGTCTGCTGGAACTGGCCGCTGCTGGCGAGCAGCCGTTGCGGGCCGAGTACTGGCACGCCGAGGCGGAGCGACTGGCGCTCGCTGGGCTGCGCGTGCTGGCGCTGGCTGACCAGCCGGTGGCCAGCAGCAAGGTCGTGCTGGACCGCAGTGACCTCAGCCACGGCATGCGCCTGCTTGGACTGGTCGGCCTGATCGACCCACCGCGCCCCGAGGCCATCGCGGCGGTGGCCGAGTGCCGCAACGCCGGCATCGAGGTCAAGATGATCACTGGCGATCACGCTGGCACGGCGCAGGCGATCGCCCGTCAGATCGGGCTGGCGCGGCCCGAGCGGGTGGCCGTCGGCAACGAGATCGACGCGCTCGATGACGCGGCGCTGATCCACCTGGCGGCCCAGGTCGACGTCTATGCTCGTACCAGTCCGGCGCACAAGCTGCGGCTGGTCGAGGCCTTGCAGGCGCGCGGACTGACCGTGGCGATGACCGGTGACGGCGTCAACGACGCGCCAGCGCTGAAGCGAGCCGATATCGGCATCGCGATGGGTGGCAAGGGCAGCGAGGCAGCCAAGGAGGCAGCCGAACTGGTGCTTACCGACGACAACTTCGCCTCGATAGTCGCCGCCGTGCGCGAAGGTCGCACCGTCTACGACAATCTCAAGAAGGTGATCAGCTGGACCCTGCCGACCAATGCCGGTGAAGCGATGACGATCATCGTTGCGCTGCTGCTGGGAATGACGCTGCCGATCACCGCGGTGCAGATCCTGTGGGTCAACCTGATTACCGCGGTTACCCTCGGCATCGCGCTGGCTTTCGAGCCGACCGAGCGCAATGCGATGCGCCGGCCGCCGCGTGCGCGCACGCAGCCGCTGCTGGAAGCCGGGCTGATCTGGCAGATCGTGCTGGTGTCCAGCCTGGTCCTGCTGGCCGTCTTCGGCGCCTTCAAATACGGCATCCATCAGGGTTACAGCGAAGCGCTGGCACGCACGCTGGCGCTCAACACACTGGTCGTGCTGCAGATCTTCTATCTGTTCTACATCCGCAACCTGTACAGCACGTCCCTGAGCTGGGCCAACATCCTTGGGACGAAGGTGATCTGGGCCAGCGTGCTGGGCGTGACCGTGGCGCAGTTCGCGGTCACCTATCTGCCGTCGCTGCAAGGCGTTTTTGGCACCGCAGCGGTGAGTCTGGGCGATGGCTTGTTGATCGTTGCCATCGGGGTGGTGTTCTTCGCTCTGCTGGAGATCGAGAAGCAGTTGCGCCTGCGCCTGCGTGCTCAGCCTGGCATGGCTGCCGCAGGCACTTGAACCGGACGCCCGGGGGCACAATCATGAACGCTTCAGCGCCGGTACGCAGCAGCCAGATAGCGCCCGACCCCGGCCTCCGCGCACGGCTGCGGCGGCGCCAGGAACGCCCCTTCGAGCGGCCCATCGCGCCACATAACCGGGTCGTCTTCGAGCAGCTTGAGCGCTGGTACGCAGGGCAAAGCCTGCCGTTGCTGCTCGACAGCGGTTGTGGCACCGGCCAGAGCAGCCTGCAGCTGGCCGAGCGCTTTCCCGATCATGCGGTGCTCGGGCTCGACAAGAGCCTGACTCGGCTGCGCCAACGCGGCATGGACACGGAACACACCGTCGCCGCCAATGACCGCTGCTGCTTCGTGCTGGGCGATCTGGTTGATCTATGGCGCTTGATGGCCGCCGCCGGCTGGCGTTTCGAGCGCCACTACCTGCTTTATCCGAATCCCTGGCCAAAGCCAGCACAGTGCGTGCGCCGCTGGCCGCAGCATCCAGTCTGGCCGACCGCACTGGCCTTGGCCCCGCGGTTGGAAATGCGCACAAACTGGCGCATCTATGCCGAAGAAGCGCTCGTCAGTCTGCATGCCCATGGCTGGACCGCCACGCTGGAGCAGTTGGCGTCGCAGCCTGTGCCGATCAGTCCCTTCGAGGCCAAGTATCAGGCGTCGGGGCATCCGTTGTATCGGGTGTCTGGAGCAGTTCCAGTGGCCAGTTCCGGTGGCCAATGAAAGCAAGAGCGTCGAACGAGACAGGAGGCTTGGCCGATCGGCGGTGAGCTCGGGCGCCAGAGCGATCAGCCCGCTACCGCGCCGCACCCTCGCGCCGACGCCAGGTCAGCCAGCCGATCAGGGTCATCAGCAGCGCCAGCGCGGGCAGGCCAATGGCCGGAATCGCAGCGGGCAGCATGCCGGTGCCGGCAACCGGGACGGTGATCTGCTCATTGGCGACCTCTATCTCGATCGGAAATCCACCCGGCGTTATCGTCCAGCCCTTGGTCACCGCCAGCGCGCGCCAGGCACGGCGATAGAGCAGGCGCGCCTCGACCTGCACATTGCCTTCGAAGCCAGCCGGAATGGCAAAGCGGTACTGGCTCTGATCAGTCTGCCCGGACGGGATGATGGTGTCGGCAAAGACGCCTTCGGCATCAATGAACAACACCGGTCGGACCACCGGGCCGGTGCCATTGATACGGCCTTCCAGAACCTTGGCAAAGCCCTTGCCTGGCAGGTCGGCCAGATCGCCCGGCTGCACGCCGGGGACATCGTCGCTACCGTAGAAGGGAATCACCGGACCGGCCGTCTGAGTCAGCGGGTTGCCAGCGGCGGTCACCTCGATTGCCAGGATCGCGTTGCGTATCGACACGCCGGCCGGGAAGCTGTGGCCGGCGCGATTCTCGATCGCTGCGTTGACGACGATTTCCTGGCCATCCACGCTGGCATCGACATCCAGAAGAATGTTGGCGCTCAGGGTCTCTGGCGTGGAACCGACCATCGCATGCGAGTGCCGCTGCTCCGGCGGCCGGATCACACTCGAGGTACTGGCAATCAGCCCCGGCTCGCTCGCCTGCGGCATGTGGCAGTCCTGGCAGGTGCGGAAGTTCGGCCCCGGTTGGGCAAAGGGCGAGGCCAGCCATTCCACATAGGTGTTCTGCCCCGGCGCGCCGGTTTCCGGGTTGTTGTACTGATGGCACGCCGCACAAAGGCGCGGGTTCTCGTACAAGTCGTTGAAACTGTTGCGCATCGTCCCGGCCGGCACGTCGGGCAGCGGACCGAAGATCTGGAACTCGGTCGGGTGATCAGAATTGTCCGGAAACACGTACTGGGTCTTGCCGCCGACGTGATGCAAGCCATTGATGTTGTTGGCATCGACCTCGCCTATCTGGTGACAGGCCAGGCAGCTGACGCCTTCCAGCGCGGCCGGGTCGGTGACCTCGTTGAGCTGGGTATTGCCCGGATCGAAGACGTCCTGCATCGGCGTGTGGCAGGTCGCGCAGAAGCCGGTCTCACCCGGGTCATGGGTTTCCGTGAATACATAGCCGGCGCCGCCGCCGGGGGTGCCGCTGCCCGAATGCAGGTCCAGCACCCACGGATTGGTGCCGGCGCCGGCGTGGCGCGAAGTCAACCACTGTTCGCGCTGCTCGTCGTGGCAGATGCCGCACAGCGCGGTGGTTGGCGGAATGTAATTGGTGTTCGGGATACTCGGCACCGGCGGCAGTTCGATCACCACATCAAGCTGTCCGTTGACGGCAAAGACCGCGTCGGTCGCCCAGTTCATCGCGCCATCACTGTCGTAGGGGACGGCGGCGGCGACGTTGACCGGATCGGTCGGCTCGACCGGCAGTGAAAACTGCCCCATCGCATTGGTAATCACCACCGGCGAGGCAAGATCCGCCTGCACGCGCACGTGCGCCCCGACAATCGGCGTACCGCTGCCGCTTTCAACCACGGTCCCGGAAATGACCGCCCAAGCGGGTGAAGCTGCCCACAGCAGCAGACAGCACAGATGGCGAAGCTTCATGGCAGATCCAGCAAAGTCCCCGGAAACGCCGCGAAGAGTAGCAGAGCGAGCGCGGTGTGGTCAGTGAAAGTCCAGCTGGTGCGGCCGGGGCTCGTGACTCCGGAGGTGGAGTCGGGAGTCGAGAGTCGGGGGCGGGAGTCGGGAGTCGGGAGTACGCAACGTGGAGCGGTTCGCCGTAGATGTTGCGCCGATGTTCGTCGCTCACGCCTTGCACTGCGGTTGCCCTGGCTTTCGCTCTTGCTCGTACTCCCAACTCCCGACTTCTCTACTCCCTGACCTCAGCGCGGCGTATCGAAAGGCCCCCTGACGCGCGCTACTCCCGCCGCTGATAGATCGCGACATAGCCATCGCCATAGCTACTGGCGAAGCCGTTGAATCCGGGTGCGCCTGCGGCCAGTCGGCCGGGCTGCATCGCCAGGCCGACGCCGAAGTAGTCGCCCTCGATCGGGTTGCTGGCGGGCACGTAGTCCAGATCGGTGACCACGTCGGTCGCTACCGCACCGGCGCTGCTCAAGGTCCAGGTGGACACCGAGCCGATCGTCGAGGCCGGCAGGTCGGGCGTGCCGACGAAGAATTCGCCACCGGACGGGGCGGTAGCCAGGGCGTGGGCAAAACGAGTGGCCCCGCCGGGCAGCGCCAGCGAATCTCTGCAGGCCCAGCCGGCCGTCTTCAGCCCGGCGCTGCCGTTGATGCGCGTGTAAACCCGCACCGCGACGCCACCGGCCGGGCCACACTGCTGGCCGCTGAATCGGCCCGTGATCACCGGGACCAAAGCGATCGATTCGTTCATCGCGGTGGGCAGAAAGGCGCTATTGACGTCGAACGCATGGACGTGGCTGAGCAACGGCCCCCAGCCGAAGGTCTGCCGTGCCGCGGTCATGTAACGGCCTGCAGTGACGATGCCGATGGCATCCAGTGCGGCCTGGCAGGATGGCGCGCGACAACCGCGGATATCCAGTGTGACGTAACTGCCAAAGCCGTCACCGGCGCCGCCGGGCGAGGTGATCGCGTTCTCTGCCAACCAGCTGCCGCCGAACAACCGCCAGCTGCGAACCTGCCCGGTGTGGTCCTGATAGCCCGGCTCGCCGGCGACTGCGACGCCCCCTTCGATCGCGACCGAGGTGCCGAGCAGACCATCGACGTGGCCGGTGCTGCCCCCGTTGTAATGCCATAGCCCGGTCGATGCGTCGAGACGAAAGAAGACCACCCTGCCGGATTGCATGCCATCGCCCGGGGTGGGATCGTAGCGCGGCGCGCCAACGATCATGCGATCGCCGTCGATGGCGATCGCGCGGCCGAAGGAAGCACCGGCGGCTGGGTGTCGGTCACACACCCGTTGATGCGGCACATAGCGCTGAAGGGTTTCGTCGTAACGATAGATCTCGACGCTGCCGACCGATGGCGACCCACCGCAGTCGCCAAAGATGACGCCGATGGCAAGCCAACCGTCGCTGGACATGGCCAGGGTCCGACCGAAACCCTTGCCGCTGGCGTAGCCGACTTCGGTCTGATCGATGACCTGGGTCAAGCGCCAGTCGGTTTGGGCGTGGACGGACGCGGAGGTCGTGGCGGCGAGCGCGATCGCCGCTGCGCCGAGCCATGGTCTCGGACCAAATCGAACGCCGCGGAGGTAGTTGGTGCTGCAAGTGGTTTGGGACATGACTGGCTCCTTGTGGGGATGGGGACGGCATCGGCCGTTTCTTACCTCCACGCGGAATTCAGCAGAATCGGTCCATCGCTCGGCGCCTATTCGAAGCCGTCGCTGAACAGGCTCTGCGATTGGCTGCCGACGCTGAAGCTCTGATCGACCCGGGTGATGTTGCCCTGTGCATCGGCAACGCTGACCCGCAGCCAGCCGTCCGGCAATTCAGCCAGCGGCGTAGCCAGCGTGATCCGGTAGCGGTCTGCGCCCAGCGGGGTGACCAGATCGACCAGTTCACTGTCGGCCGGCCGACCGTTGACGACGAAACTGGCGCGGACACTCAGTGTGCCCGGATCGATGCCGGAGTTGGCGTCGGCATAGGCGAAACGCAAATCATCAATGGCGATACTGTTGTGACCCGGGCGCGGCGTGCTGACCGTCAGCGCCGGCCGCAGATCATCGAGCAGCCAGCCGTAGCCGCTGCTGTCCAGATCGATTGGTGCACCGAGGTCGATCCAGCGCACGAACAGCAGCTTGTCGTCTTCGCTCAAGGGCGTGGCCGGCGGCGGTGGCATCTGCGCGCCGCTGAAATCCAGATCGGCCTCATTCGGGCTGGCGCCCGGCGGCAGCGTGGCCGGATCGCCGGGGATGCTTTCGGTCGGGTGATCGGCATTGCTCCAGCCATCCATGCGTTGGCCGTAGAGCTTCCAGATCAGCAAGCTGCGCCGGCTCTGGAACATCCGGATGTAGCGGCTGGCGTTGGTCTGGCGCCATTGCCGGTTCGGGATCACCGGCGGATAGCCGAATAGTGCCTGGTCGTCGGCGGCGAGCCGGGTCTCGGCGACCAGCCGGCGCGACCAGGACGTGAGTCGGTTCCGCCGCAGGCGGCCCCGGGGATAGGCGCCCTGAGGCTGCGGGCGATAGCGCGAGAAATCCTTCACGCCGCGTCCAGCGCCTGGTTCAGGTCGGCGACGATGTCGTCGATGTGCTCGATGCCGACCGAGAGGCGGACATAGCCCTCGGAGACGCCGGTCGCC
>DAIMJK010000019.1:11004-18047 GCA_036722245.1 Lysobacterales bacterium | reverse complement strand
GAGCCCTGGGCCCTGGGCCCTCGCGTCTACCAGAGCGCCGAAAGACTCCAACCACCCAAGGATCCCCCCAACATGCACGCGCTGTCACCCACTGACCTGCTCAAACTCGAAGACTATGCCCGCCAACGGCCGGCCTTTCGGGCCCGGGTGCTGGCGCACAAGGCGGCGCGGCGGGTGGCGCTGGGGGAGCACATGACGTTGCTGTTTGAAGACCGCCTGACGGTGCAGTTGCAGGTACAGGAGATGCTGCGGATCGAGCGCATCTTCGAACTGGCCGCCATCAAGGAGGAACTGGCCGCCTACAACCCGTTGATACCGGACGGCAGCAACTGGAAAGCCACCTGCCTGATCGAATACGAGGACCCCGACGAGCGCAAGCATCGGCTGGCCGCGTTGCGCGGGGTGGAAGACCGGATCTACGTCCAGGTATCAGGCTTCGAACGTGTCCACGCGATAGCCGACGAGGACATGGAACGCAGCAACGAAAGCAAGACCTCGGCCGTGCATTTCCTGCGCTTCGAGTTCAGCCCGGCGATGGTCGAGGCCATCGGTCAAGGTGCGCAGGTCCTGATCGGCGTCGATCACCCCGCCTACCGGGTCGAACAGCCGTTGCCGGATAGCTCGCTGCGTGCCTTGCGGGCTGACTTTGGCTGAACTGGAGGTTCACGCGGAGACGCGGAGGGCGCAGAGGGAGCAGGTGCGAGCTAACGCAGCAACGCCAGCAGATCCTCGGCCGTGAGTACCCCCGGACCGGCGGTCGGGTCGGCCAGCAGGGCTTCGGCCAGATCGCGCTTGCGCTCCTGCAGCAGCAGGATCTGTTCTTCGATGGTGTCGCGGGCGATCAGCCGGTAGACGAACACCGGCTTGTCCTGGCCGATGCGGTGGGCGCGATCGGTGGCCTGCGCTTCGACCGCCGGGTTCCACCAGGGGTCATAGTGGATCACGGTGTCGGCCGCGGTCAGGTTGAGGCCGAAACCGCCTGCGCGCAGACTGATCAGGAACAGCGGGACTTCACGCGCCTGGAAGCGTCGCACCGGCGTTTCACGGTCGTTGCTGTCGCCGGTCAGCAGCAGATACGGCCGGCGCTGCCGCTGCAGTGCGTCGGCCAGCAGGGCCAGCATCGAGGTGAACTGACTGAATACCAGGATCCGGCGGCCCTCGGCGAGCAGCTCGGCGATCATGTCGAGCAGATGTTCGAGCTTGGCCGAACTGCGCGTGGCAGGCGCGGCGGTCTTGCGAACGCGTTCGTTGACAGCCGGATCGGCGGGCGATTCATCGTCGGCGGGCAGCAGGCGCGGATCGCAGCACAGCTGGCGCAGCCGCAGCAGGGCTTCCAGTACCCGCATACGCTGCCCCTGCAGCCCGCGACCCTGCGCGATCAAGTCTTCCAGCTGGCTGCTGAGACTCGCGCGCATCGCCTCGTAACGCTCGGCCTGCGCGCCCTCCAGTGCAATCCGGCGCACGACCACGGTCTTCGGCGGCAGGTCCCGCGCCACCTGATCCTTGGTCCGCCGCAACAGGAACGGCCGTATGCGTGTCCGCAGTTGCTCCAGGTCGTCGCTGTCGCGCAGTCGGCTCAGTGGCGAGCGGTAGCGCTTTTCAAAACTGCGCCGATCACCCAGCAGCCCGGGTGCGACCAGATCGACCTGCGCCCACAGCTCGCCCAGATGGTTTTCCAGCGGCGTGCCGGTGAGCGCCAGCCGCCGCTCCGCCCGCAGCGCCCGCGCCGCCCTGGCCGCCTGGGTGGTCGGATTCTTGAGCATCTGCGATTCGTCGAAGACCGCCAGCGCCAGCGGCTGCTCACGCCACAGAGCCAGATCCCGGCTGAGCAGCGGATAGGTGGTCAGGACCAGATCGAAATTGGTGAGCTCGGCAAAGCGCTTGCGCCGGGCGCTGCCCTCCAGCGCCAGACAACGAAGCGACGGTGCGAAGCGCGCCGCTTCCTGCTGCCAGTTTGGCAGAACGCTCTTGGGAGCCACCACCAGCACCGGCGCTGCCAGTCGACCGGCGCCGCGCTCGGCCAGGATGTGCGCCAGCACCTGGACCGTCTTGCCCAGCCCCATGTCATCGGCGAGGACGCCGCCCAGGCCATTGCGACCCAGGAAGCCCAGCCAGTCCAGTCCGAGTTGCTGGTAAGGACGCAAAGTCGCCTGCAGCCCGGCCGGGACCGGCACGCTCTCGCACACCGTTTCGCCAGCCAGCTGGCCCGCCAGTTCGCGCACGGTCGGCGGCACCTGCCATTCGATCCGGGCTGCGCCAACCACCGGCTCGAGCTCGCCGATCAGTCCGAGCTGATGCGGCGTGATGGTCCAGCTCAAGGCGCCATCGCTGGCGCCGACCGCGCTGTCGAGCAAGCCATCGAGGGCACGCCACTGCGCCTGGGCCATCGGCAGGCGCCGACCGTCTGCCAGCTGCAGAGCGATCAGCGCGTCGTTGCGCGGGCCTGATTTGCCGCCGGCGCCCAGCTCGCGGGTCCGTCGCAGTGCCGACCACAGATCGATCGCCTCGTCATCGATACTCGCCACCACACGCACGCCGATCTGCGCCGAAACAGCCGGCCCCTGGTCACCGAGTACCTGGGCATCCAGACGCAGGGGCAGGTCCATCAGGCGCAGCGGGAACTCGTTGTCGTAACGGATGTGCCAGCCGCGCCCCCGCAGCTGCGCCACAACCCTGACGCAGAACTCCTCCAGGCCAGCTTCGTCGAGGGTTGGATTGAGAATGAAGTCCTCATGCGGGAAATGCCGCTCCAGACCGTCGTCCGCCACGGCATCCTCGCGCAGTCCCAGACTCATGATCACGCGCCGGTCCTGTCGCGCACCGTGCGCCAGCAGCTCGCCCAGGCGGGCCTGCTCGGCCCGCGGCTGCCGTCGCCAGCGCAGCACCCGACTGCCGGGCTGGACCAGGGCACCGATGGCGACCGGCCGATCATCGGCATCCAGCGCCGTGCGCAGTTCGCGCCGGCGGTCACCCAGTTCGATCGACGCCGGGCCGTAGTGAAAGCGCACGCGACCGAGCAGGACGCGCTGCGAGCGGGCCTTGGACAGCTGTGATTCGCGTGCTCCGGCCAGTCGCAGGCAAAGCTCCGGCAACGGCAGCGGATCGGCGGCGAGCTCCACCTGCGGCAACGGCGGCGGCGGGAAATCCGCCGGCAGTTGCGTCGCCAGATCACTCCAGGCACGGCGCCACTGCTCGGCCGGCAAGGCCGCCAGCCGGTGCAATCGCTGGGCCAGGTCCGGCGCGACGCCGCAATCGACCCGGGCAATGGCCGCACTTTCGGAATCGAGCACCCAGGCCCCGGCGAGCCAGAACAGGGTCCCTCGACCAGTGTCCAGATCCGGCCGCAGATCGGCCTCTGCTGCCCAGCGCCATAGCCACATCCTGATCTCGTCGGCGCTTCGCCGCAGCGGGCGCAGCTGTTCATCCAGGCAGGCACCATGCTCGAGAGCCTGGATCAGCAGATCGACGCCGGGACCGCCAGCGAGGCGATAGTACAGGCCCTCGGGGCCCTTCTCAGCGGTCAGTTGGCGCAGCGCAACGAGCAGCTTGCCCTGAGCCCGGGAATCGACGTCGGCCGGTTGCTCAAAATAGTCGAGATGGGTCGGCCGCCACAGCACTTCACCATTACTGCGCTCGATCCGCAGCAGCGGATGGACCCGAGGACCGCCCGGATCCAGATCGAACTGCAGCCCGAGTTGCGGGCGACCGGAGTTGCTGGCCGGGGACCGCGGTGCGACGGCAGACGGCTCGTCCGGCTCGGCCGGCGTGATCTGCAGATGCAGCAGGACGGCCGCCAGATGCTTGCACTGCTGCCGCACCGGACAGCTGCAGTGCGACTCCAGCGGCGGCGTGCCGCCGGGCCGGAAACGCAGACTCAAGCGATAGGGATCGCGTCTGGAACCCTGCACCGCGGCATCGACGCGCAGACTGCCACCCTCGCTCAGACGCCGCTCGATCCGCACCTGGCCGGCTTGCGCATAGCGTCGCCCCTGACGCCGATCGCGTCCATCCAGGGCCTCCAGCAAGGCAGCGTAGTCAGGTGTCCACATGCTCGGTCAGCGCGCGAAAAACTATTCAGCATAGCGCACCGCCTGGGGTCGCGAGTCGAATGTTCGGAACCTGGTCGGTAAGCGGGCCGTTCAGGCACTGGGAGCAAGGGCTCAGGGCCCACCGGGGCCCAGCAAGCTCAAGAGCCGCTCCGTAGCGACCCCGCGGTCTCTGAACACGGATCCTCAAGCTTTGGATTGATTCGGTCCGCGGAGCTCACCGACATCCTGCGCGGCTCCGATGCGGCTCTTCTGGGCCCTGAGCCCTGAGCCCTGGGCCCTGGGCCCCGCTCTTACTGGCCACTGGAACTGGCCAACGGAACTGCTCTTCTGACCCTCAGCCCCCAGCCCTGCTCTCAAGAGCCCTCAACCCTGCTTCTCCGCAACGCCCACCCACTCGCCACACACAGACCGATCTCCAGCGCCAGCGCCGACAGCAGAAAGGTACCGCCGCTGCCGTCGACCAGCATGCCGACCAGCCTGGCCAGCGCGACCGTGCCGTAGCACAGGCTGCTCAGTGCCAGTCCCTGACGGAGCATGCCGGGCTGAATCAGGCAGAAACCAAGCGCCAGCCCCAGACCGATCTCCAGACCGCCATAGAAGGCGCGGATCTCGGTGACCGCCTCGGGTGTGCCCAGCGTGATGCCAAGGCCGGCCAACACCCCGGCCGGCGCGATCAGCATCAGGATGCCGAAGCCGAGCAGACACACGGCGGCCAGGGCAAGGATGATCCGGTTCAACATCTGCGGCCTCCGCATGGATGATCGATGAAATGGTATGGCGAGCCTGCCAGCGGCGTGCGGACGGTGCCGTGAAGCCGTAACAGCTTAAGGGTCCGCGCAACGATAACTTCCGTTGCACCGAGGGCGTCCCTGGGCCTCGCCAGCAAGGCGCGCTTCGCAGGGAATGGCCTGTCCCCCTTGCCAAGAAGCGCAACGCCGCTGGCGTGGTCCAGGGGCGGCCGAATGCAGGAAGTTATTGTTGCGCGGACCCTAAGGTCCATCGTTGAGCTCGGCGGCGATCGCCAGGGTGCGCGCAACCACGGTCCAGCCGGTGCCGATGATGATGATGGCCAGCCCCAGCTGGAGGAAGTACACGTCGCCGGGTGCCAGCACGCTTTCGATCATTGCCAGCAGGCAGCTGACCGTCAGCAGCGCCATCCGATGTGGCTTGGCCTGCGGCCCGCGAAAATCCTGCGTCAGACCCAGACTGCCGCCCAGTGTGCGCACATAGGCGGTGATGGCCGCGAGCAGCGCAGCCAGCCAGCCCATCGCGGGCACGCCAACGGCATAGCCGGCGGCGACCAGCAACAGGCTGTCAGCGATGCGGTCCGGAATCTCGTTGTAGAGCGTGCCGGTCGGCGTCCCCTGCCCACCCTCCACCGCCACCATGCCGTCGACAAGGTTGCACAGCAGTCGCAGCTGGATGCACAGCGCAGCGGCCAGCATCGCCAGTGGCTGGGCGGGATGCAGCAGGGCATAGGCGCCGAGCGCGGCGAAGACGACACTCAAGACCGAAATCTGGTTCGGGCTGACTCCCGCCTGCAGTACCCGTTGGGTCACCGCGTTGGCCCAGGCGGTCGTTCGGCTGTTCAGCGGGCGACGAGAGGCCATCAGTTATAGTCCGTGCTCGATCTTCAACTGCGCCAGATCGGCGAGCAGTTGTTCAACCATGCCACGCGTGTAGATGCGAGCAATATCGCCACGGTTCTGCAAATCGACCAGGTTCCCAAGATCGCTCAGGCGGTCGCGCCAGGTTATGCCATCGGTCACCAATAGAAATGTGGTGTCTGGCCTCTTCTCAGCAATGATTCGGGAAATGTCTCCTATCACATCCGTTTGCTTGCTGCCCGTCGCGCCATAAGCCTTGACCTCAATCAGAATGCGCGCATCATTCTTGTCTGGGATGGCAACGTCGGCTTTCTCGGAGCTGATGCCGCGAGCACCGAGGAAACTGCATCGTGCTTCGTAGCCTTCTTTGCCGAATACCTGGATGACCAGATCCTCAACGAAGTCTTCCAACCATCTGCCGCGCCTTTGACCCTTGATGGCACTACCACGGCCACCCTTGAGGCGCTCAGTCAAGATACTCTGCCAGCTTGTCGGCGTGTTTACGGCCGCGGTCATGCACGAAAATAGCCCGAGCGCCTCAAAGGCCTGATAATAGACATCGGGGTCGCGTCTGAACCGGGTTACGCCTTGGCCGCCCGGACCCAGGTGATCGCGCAGGGCACCCCTCAACTCGTCCTTGGACAGATCAAGGAAAAGCTGAATGGCTGTGATGTTCGCCTCGAAGCGTGGCCGGATCTCCCCCAAAGTGAGGCCCTCAAGACTGAGCCACTGTGCAATGTCCTTGCGCGAGTATTTCGTCCTCACAGGGACCGCCTGCAATCGTGCGATCACTTGTTCAGCATGAGCATCGCGCCAGCTGCTCTCGATGGGCGCAAGAGTGGCGACAATTTCGTCGCGGGTTTGGCGAATACGCTTCATGAATCAGGTACCCATGACCAGATATTCCTCGACAGCAGCGCGCTTTACTGCCGCGTGGGTCCCGAAATGATAGCGGTGATTGCACTTGGCAACGTTAACGTTGCTCTTGTAACGCCCCATCAACTTCACCAACTCGGTCAGATCCGGATAGCCATTCGATGAGTAGGACAACACCAGCGTGCTGTCAGCAAACTTCCGAAACAGTTGATCGAAAGCTTCGACGGCAGTACGGCGATAGGAGAATGGCGTATAACGCTTTTCCAACTTTCTGACCCTCGACGACTGCATGATATCCAAGCCCTCCCAGTAGCAGGAAAGACCTTCGAGAAAATGATATCGCTTGATATAGCAGTTATCGTCGGACCGTGGCACATAAGGTGGGTCCATGTATACAAGATCCGGAGGTTCCCCCGACCATGAAAAAATATCGCCACAACGGACGCTGTTGCGCAAACCGTTGTCAATCACTGCGTGGTTATATGCACTGATTTGCTCGATGAAGTGATCC
>DAIMJK010000019.1:0-10994 GCA_036722245.1 Lysobacterales bacterium | reverse complement strand
ATCCTGTAGCGACAGCTTTAGATCCCTACGGTCGTCCTTGTAGCGTTCGGGGTCTCCCGCCACTGTAAAGACGCCCCGTGGCTGACGTTTTGCGCAAGAACGAATAAGTGCGGCGATGGCGACCGCTTGCTGATGCCGATTGGCTACCTTGCGTATGTTCCACGACACCAGATCCAGAAACCGAAGATCATCGATTGTAAAGAAGATCCCTCCGAAGGTGCGCTCAATGAAGTCATCGTGTTGAGGATCGAAGGCAAGCAATCCTTCCAGGCAATCCTCATCAACCAGACTTTCATTGTTTTCGATCAGCGCGCGACTTATCGTTGCCGACATGTTCAGAAAATCATTGCTGTGTACCTGCTTGCCCCAAGCCTTGAACAGATATCCAACCGCGCCAGAACCAGCGAAAGCATCCAACGCGCTGTCGAAGTGGAGACTGGCCAGCGTACGGTGAATCCATGGCAGCAAACGCTGCTTGTTACCCATGTAGCGCAGCTGCGGATACAGAGAGACTGCGGGCGGAAACTCTCCTTCAAACATTGAGTCCTGAAGTGGATCAAGCCGCGGTACAGCGGGGCGACCGGAAGGAAAGTCCGTGCGCAATTGGTACTGCAGGTGCTCTGGAGTACCGGTCATGGCGACGACCGAGCCGAAAGTCCCAAAGTTCTAGCTGCCTTGATGCCTAGCGACATGGTTTTCATACTCGCCTCAGGCGAGTTCGCGCGAAAGGATGGCGGGGGCCTCTTCCAGCGTCTCGCCCAGGCCGGTGATGTAGTTCAGCTCCTTGATCGCCGATTCGGTCTCGGCCATGCCGGCGGCCACTGCATCGACCTGGCTGGTGATGAAATCCGGGCTCTGGTTGTTCACCGCCATCTCCGACAGGGCCAGGATCTTGGCCTCGATCCGATCCAGTTCAATCTCGACGAACTCGGCGTTGCGCTCGGCCGTGCGCAGATTGTCCAGCCGCAGTGTGGCCGTGGCGAGTGCGCCGGTCAGGCTCTTGCGCAGGCGCTCATCGTCGTCGTCCGTTGCCAGCTTCGCCAAGCGCCCTTCGAGCTGGCTGATCTGCTCCTGCATCTTCTGCTCGTCGGTCTCGTGGAGGAAGCGGGTCAGCCCCTGGTGGGCATAGAGCAGGCGGAGGAAGACCCACAGCAGCTTGTCCAGGCCGGGGGTGCGCAGCTCGTCGGCGTGCGATTTGCCGCCGCTCAGACCCCGGGCGATCCGGCCCATCGTCAGGCAGCGTTCGCGCAGGTCCAGAAAGCGCTTGCGCAGACCCGGCGCCAGTTGTGCCAGCAGCGCATCGACCTGATTGCCCTGATCGGTGCGGGCCACGACCGCCTTGCCCTGCTTGCGGCGGGCCGCGTGGCGCATGTCGATCGCCTGGCGGAACTTCGGTATCGAGACAAGACCGGTCAGGTACAGCAACTCGGCCGCACCGACGATCGGCAGCATGATCTCCGGCGCCGGCCCCAGCATCGCCAGCGCCACCGCACCGCCGAGGGCGAGCAGATTCCAGCGCCAGCCGAAGGCCGCGCCCAGATAGCCCATCAGGCCAGGTTTGTCAGCCATTCGCAAAATGCTCCTTGGTGTAGCCCGGAGTTTGCCGTGCGCTGCCTGAGGATGCCAGCGTGAAACGCAAGAGATGAATCATGGGCTGTGACCGGCGGCGTACGGGCTATCAGCGCCCCCCTGTCTGGCCGGCTACTCCTTCAGGCTTTCCAGCGCACCGATGGCTTCGCGAAAGGCGCGTGCCTCATCGGAGCTCCAGCTGCCACCGAGCACACGCAATTCAGCATCGCCCTCAGCCAGCTCGGTCATTCTCGCCGAAGTGGCGGTCGTCGGACGCGTGCTCAGCGCACCGCCGATCAGTTCGAGCACGCTGGCATTGATGGTCATGCCACGGTCGCGCGCATAGTTCTTGATGCGCTCGGCCAGGTCCTCTTCGATTCCGCGGATGAGTAGATCGGGCATCGTCGTTCAGGCAGGGAGCTGACCGGATGTTAGCAGACCAAAATGCGCTGACCGACGAACTTCGTCGCAAAATGCCGTGCGGGGGCCGTTTATGAGGGCCCAGGGCTCAGGGCCCAGTACGGCAAAAGTGCGTCGGGGCCTACAGCTCTTCTGGGCCCTGAGCCCTGGGCCCTTGCTTTTCAGCGCCCTTCGCTCAAGGCAGGCTCCGCAACCTCTCCTGCGTATAGCGGTAGCCGATCTCCACCGCGCGGTCGAACTGGCGCCAGTCGAGCAGGTCGATCTCGTTGACCGGGGGGCGCAGGACCAGGTCGGAGGCGGCCAGGTTGGCGGCGGCGGTGGCGGCCGAGTTGACCATGCCGGCGCGCAGCAGGATGCCGGCGATGCCGGGTCGCTGGCGCGGCCGGAAATAGTGCTGGTGGAGCAACTTGAATGCCGATGGCGAATGGTACTCATCGACCGTGGCATTGACCGCATGTTCGCCGGCGATGTCCACACCGATCACCGAGCCACGCATCTGTGCCCGCATCACGTCCAGCGGCAGATTGTTGATCACCCCGCCATCGACCAGCACCTGTCCCTGCTCAAACACCGGCGGCAGCAAGCCAGGTATCGCAACCGAGGCGCGCAGGGCGCGCCACAGCTGACCATGCTGATGAATCATCGCCTTGCCCGAGCTCAGGTTGGAGGAAACGCAGTAGTACGGCAGCGGCAGATCCTCGATGTCGCCGCTGCCGTAGAACTCCGTCAGCATGCGCGAGGCCTTGCGGCCGCGGGTCAGTGCAATCAGCGGCAGCGTGTAGTCGTTGATCGGATTGGTTGCGACGAAGGCCCGCCGCATCCGCGCCATCTGCTCTTCCTCGCTGTACTCCAGCGCAAAGCCGGCCGCAATCAGTGCGCCGATGGATGTGCCGCCGATGCGGTCGATCTGCAGACCCGCTTCGCGCAAGGCACGCAGTACACCCAGATGGGCAAAGCCGCGTGCACCACCGCCGGAGAGCACCACGCCTGCGCCCTGCCCGGCCAGTTCCCGGCTCAGCCGCTGCAAATCCTCATGGGTGCGCCAGTGATGATGGTGCTCAGCACCAGTCGCGGCAGTCCAGGCGGCAGCCGCGCCAGCCCGGATGGCACCGCGATGACTCAGCAGCAGCCAGCGCGACTGGATCTTGCCGCGACTTGCAACCTGCAAGTCCAGCGGCGCGCGTTCGGCATCGGCCAGCAGCAACAAACGATCGGCCTGGCGCAGGCAGCGGGTGCGCCATCCGGGATCATCGCCATCGGCCAGATACAAGGCGAAGCGCTGATCGGTTTCGAGTTGGCTGAGCGCCCCGGCTGTCAACGCCGCGCCGCGGGCATGATCGATCAGCCGCACCGGCCCGAAACGCTCCAGTCCATGCAACAGGTCCTCGGCCAGCCGCCGCAGCGGCAGTTCCGGATGCATGCCGACCAGCGCGAGCGAACGCGGCGTGTGCGTTTCGCCTTCCTCCATCGCCGATTCCAGCCGCTGCACTGCAAGTCGGGCGACATGCAGGGTGGCCTTGGGATGGGCGTGGGCGAGCCGGTCAAAGGCCGGCCGACTGAGTCGCACCAGTTCGCAATCGCGCAGTGCGCGCACCGTACCCACGCGCGGCTGGCCCGACAGCAGCGCCATTTCGCCGACCGTCTCGCCGGCCTCGATAAGGCCGATCTGGCGCTCGGCCTCGCCACTGCGCTTGTAGGCACCAAGCAGTCCGGACAGCAGCACGTACAGCGCATCCGCCTCGTCGCCCTCTCGGAACAGCACCCGCCCGCCGGGCAGACTCTGCCACTCCAGATCATCGGCAATCGCGCGCAACGCCGGCGGATCCAGGCCATGGAACAGCGGCAGCGAGCCGATCAGGGCAAGCGGATCATTGCCCTTCCCGGCCGGTTTCCACCAGCGGCGCAACAGGTCCAGCATGACCGGTCCAGCGACGTGCGATGGGTGATGGTAGCGGAAGAGCAGGGCCCAGGGCTCAGGGCACAGGGCACAGGGCCAAGGAAGATCAAGAGCTGCACAGTGGTGGCGCCACCGGACCGCAGAGGGTGACGCGCTGCAGGCACGCACCCAAGGCCTCGGGCCCCGTTGCCCTTCTGGGCCCTGGGCCCTGAGCCCTGGGCCCTCGCTTTTCCCGCCCCCGAAATGAGCTCGCCGGCCCTCAGCCCTGAACCCATCCACTGGCGATCCAGCCCCGCCTCTGTGAGAATCAGCGGTACACCAGCCCGGGGAGCAGGTCATGCCTTTTGAAGAGAAGCAGCAAGCGGGGATGTTGGGCGGATTGATCCGGGATATCCGCAGTGTCGTCGGCGGTCTGGTCAGCGGCGGCCGCCTGGAGCCGGAGAAGGAGATGGCGATCGATGTGCTGTTCGGCCTGCTCGGCGTGGTCGCCGGGGCGGACAGCATCGTGACCACGCACGAGGCGGAGTTCGTCAATCAGACGATGGACGAGATCGGCCTGGCCGGCAAGGGGCGCGAGATGGCCTTTGCTGCCTTCAATCGCGGCCGTCGGCGCGAGGTCGATGTCGACGGCGACCTGGCGAAGCTGCTGAAGATCTATCCCAAGGGCAGTCAGGAAGTGGCCCGGGTCTTCGACAGCCTGATCCGCCTGGCGGCTTCGGACGGCCGCATGCGGCCGAGCGAGAGGAAGCTGCTGGAGCAGATCACCACCCAGCTGGGCTACAGTCCGGATGTCCTGACCCAGCGGCTGGCGCAGGCCGGCTTTTGACCTGAAGGGCTGAGGGCTGAGGGCCGAGGCAAGAGCGTCTCGCGACCCTGCTGGCGCAGCACGCTACAATCGTGAGCGCGATGCAATCGTTGAACTCGAAACAGCAAGCCTGAGCCATCAGCCCTGATTCTCCCGGCGAGTTCTCGGACGATCAGTCGCTTCCGGGCCTCTGACCCGATCATTACCTTTTTGCGGAGTCGCAATGTCTGCTGATCTCGAACGTCAGGTGCTGGACAAGACCTGGTTCTATCGCTTCGAACTGCCTAGTGGGGCGGTGACGCGGCGCTACGAGGATGGCGCCTTCGATGCCATCCACGATACCCGGCTACGCATGCTCGATGGCGCGCTGGCACAAGCCTTCCCCCAAGGCGTGGCCGGGCGACGGGCGGTTGATCTGGCCTGCCATCAGGGCTACTTCTCGCTCCAGCTGGCGCAGCGCGGCTTCGCTGCAGTGACCGCGGTGGATGCCCGCGCTGACCACATTGCCGATGTCGAGCTGATCGCCGCGGCCTGCGGCCAGACCCGGGTCCGGGCGCATCAGAGCGATGTGCATCGGATCGATCCGGCAAGCATCGAAGCGCCCTTCGACCTGGTCCTTTGCTTCGGTCTGCTCTATCACCTGGAGGACCCGATCGGTGCCCTGCGCCAGGCGCGCGCGCTGTGCAAGGATCTGTGCGTGGTTGAGACTCAGGTCGTGCCGAACATGAGTGGCAACGTGGACTGGGGCAGCTACCGCTTCGTCAAGCCGCTGCAGGGCGTGTTCGGCATCATCGACGAAACCTGGGAAACCCACGGCAAGGAAGCCAGCGTCACCGGCATCTGCCTGGCGCCGAGCACAGAGGGGCTGCTCTGGATCATGCAGAAGGTCGGCTTTGTCGATGTGCAACTGCTGCCCTGTCCGGAGGATGGCTACGAACAGCTGCGCTTCGGCAAGCGGGTCATGGTCAGCGGACGTGTCCCGACCTGAGCCCGCGGCGCGCGCATGAGCGGCTCTGCCAATGGCGGCCGATCGAGCTTGCGCGTGCTCGGCATCGAGAGCAGCTGCGATGAAACCGGTCTGGCGATCTACGACACCGCCAACGGTCTGCTCGGTCACCGCCTCTACAGCCAGATCGAACTGCACGCGGCCTATGGCGGTGTCGTCCCGGAAATCGCCTCGCGCGATCATCTGCGCAAGCTGCTGCCGTTGCTGCAGCAGGTGCTGGCCGATGCCGGGCTGAGACCGGATGAACTGGACGGGGTGGCCTATACGGCCGGTCCCGGTCTGGTCGGTGCGCTGCTGGTTGGTGCCGCGCTCGGTCGTTCGCTGGCCTATGCGCTGGATGTCCCGGCCATTGGCGTGCATCACCTGGAGGGCCATCTGCTGGCGCCGATGCTCGAACCGACCGCGCCGGAGCCCCCGTTCGTGGCCCTGCTGGTATCCGGCGGTCACAGCCAGCTGATCGACGTGCAGGCGCTGGGTCGCTATGTGCTGTTGGGCGACACCCTTGATGATGCCGCGGGCGAGGCCTTCGACAAGTGCGCCCAGTTGATGGGACTGCCCTACCCGGGCGGCCCGGCGCTGGCCGAACTCGCACGCAATGGCGATCCCGAACGCTATCGTCTGGCGCGGCCGATGCTCGACCGGCCCGGGCTGGACTTCAGCTTTTCCGGCCTCAAGACGCAGGTCGCCCTGACCTGGCGCAAGGGCTCCGGTGACGACGCGGCACGGGCCGATCTGAGCGCCAGCTTCGAGGCTGCCGTGGTCGATACACTGACCGAGAAGTGTCGCCGCGCCTGGCGCCAGAGCGGGCATGGGCAGCTGGTGGTGGCCGGCGGTGTCGGCGCCAATCGCCGCCTGCGTGCCCAGTTGCAGCAAGCCGCCGACGCCGAAGGCGTGCGCCTGCACTTCCCGCGGCCGGAGTTCTGCACCGACAACGGTGCCATGATCGCGCTGGCCGGCGCGCTCCGTCTGGCCGGCGGGGAATCAACCGATCAAGCAATCCGCGTGCGCCCGCGCTGGCCGCTGGCCGAATTGACCCGGATCGGGTCCGGATCGAACGAGCACGCTAAGCGCAAAAACTGACTACTCCAGGCCGACACGCCGCACCGCCAGTTAGCGCAAGTGGCTCGGGTAAGCTGGCCCCTGCCAGCTTCGTCTTCCCCCTCATCCCTAGAGCGAAAGCCACACCGCCCCGCCGATGATCAACAGCAACAGAGCCAGTCCGATCGGCAACCACAGCGTTGCGCCGCTGGTTCGCGTGTGCTCGGGGATGTAGCTGTGGCCGGGTCTTGAACTGGCGCCCGGTCGCCGTGGCAGGGGTTCCATCGCAGTGACCTCGTTGTGGCGGGGTAATGCAAGGGTAGCGTACTGGCAGCCTCGTAGCAGGGCGTCGGGAGTCGGGGTCGGGGTCGGGGTCGGAATCGAATTCAGCGAACTGGATTTTGGCCACGACCAATCTGACGTGCAGCGGGCAGTCATCGAGCGCGTCGGCAAGGAGTAACGCCGTACTCGGCCGGATCGTGCCAATCCTGAAAACCCCGGGGCAGCGATACACGAGCGGAAAGACGATTATGCCGAAACGAATCAACTCCGCTGCCGGTACCGATTCCGACCCAAGTCCGACCCCGATTCCGACCCCAACTCCGACCCAGACTCCCTTCGCGAACTCACGTCAGTGTCTCAGGCCACCGCCCTGTTGCATTCACACAACAGAACCATCACTGCGGAATTTCGCGTCGCAGCAAGCACTTAACGAAATCTTTAGTTTTGACGTCACCCTGACAATTGACTAATGTTGCGCGCCAACATCAGTCGGAGTGCGGGCCTTGATATACGAGCCGCGATCGAACCATCCTCTTCGCGACCCGCACCACCCTCAGGCCTGCCGCAAGACGGTCGAAGCGCAGCGCGCGGAGCGCCCGCAGCGGTCGATCGGCTTGCGTCTGAGCGCGGCGCTCGGTGCGGCCATGCTGGTGATCGGCGGTGGGGCCCTGCTTGATCCTGCCCGCGCGCGGGTGGGTGATCCGGACGCGCTGTTGACCGCCCCGCGGCTGGAGATTCCCTTGCCATTGCCGTCGGCGGACGAAGTGCAGGTGCTGCCACTGGACTACGCGCCGGGACTGGAGCATGACCTCTACACCCGCGGCATGGGTGATGACGGCTGGCAGGTGGTCACGGTACGGCGCAGCGAGACCCTGGGCAACATCTTCGCCCGCCTCGGGCTGGGTGGGGCCGAAGTACAGCGCGTGGTCGGCCTGAGCAAACACACCCAGCGCCTGACACAGATCCATCCGGGTGACCAGATCGCCTTCCGGGTCGATCAGGGCAAGCTGCTTGGCATGCAGTTCGACGTCGGTGAAGACCGCCGCGTACTGATCGAGGCCGACGGCAGCAAGCTGGTCGAACAGATCATCGAGCGCAACATGGAAACGCGGCTGGAGTATGCCAGCGGCACCATTCGCAGCTCATTGTTCCAGGCCGGCAGCGACGCCGGTGTATCGGACCGGACCATCCTGAAGATGGCCGAGGTGCTCAATTACGACATCGATTTCGCCCTCGACCTGCGCAAGGGTGACCGCTTCACGGTGGTCTATCAGGGCATCTATCGCGATGGCGTGCGCCTGCGCGACGGTGAAATCGTGGCGGTGCGCTTCGTCAATCAGGACAAACCGCACGAAGCCTTCCGTTTCGTCAATGCCGACGGCCAGGCGGACTACTACGATGTCGAAGGACGCAGTCTGCGCAAGGCCTTCATTCGCACGCCGGTCGAATTCACGCGTATTTCCTCGCGCTTCTCGTCGGCTCGCAAGCATCCGATCCTGGGCAAGGTGCGGGCGCATCGCGGGGTCGATTACGCTGCGCCCTCGGGCACCGTGATCCGCGCCGCCGGCGCCGGCACGGTGAAGTTTGTCGGCCGGATGAATGGCTACGGCAACGTGGTCGAGCTCCAGCATGGCCGGGAAACCACGACGCTGTACGCCCACATGTCACGCTTTGCGCCGAATCTGAAGAAGGGCCAGAAAGTCAGTCAGGGCCAGACCATCGGCTACGTTGGAATGACCGGTCTGGCGACCGCTCCCCATCTGCATTATGAGTTCCGGGTCAAGGGCGTCCACCGCGATCCGCTGTCGGTAACGATGCCGCGTTCGGAGCCGCTGGCGGCCGCGGAACTGCAGAACTTCAAGCGCGAGCAGCAACTGGCGCGGGTACAGCTGAGCACACTCGAGGGCGCGCTGGCGATGCGCGCCAGCCCCTGAGCGACGCCTCCGGCTCAGCGGTCTACGCCAGCGGCCGCTATCTCGGCCTGATTTCCGGCACCAGCGCCGATGGCATCGATGCGGCGCTGCTGCGCTTCGATGCATCCGGCCCAAGCGAGCGCCTGCGGCTGGATGTGGAAGCCGCGGCAACGCTGGCCTATCCCGACGTGCTGCGCCAGCGGCTGCTGCCGCTGATCCATGGTCAGGCTTCGATCGAGATTGACGAGCTGGCGGTTCTGGACGCCGAGATCGGACTGCAGTTCGCGCATGCCGCCAACGAACTGCTGCAACGGGCGTCGGTCGACCCGACCAGCGTGCTTGCAATCGGCAGTCATGGTCAGACGATTCGCCACCGGCCCCGGCTGAGCCTGCCTTTCACCTGGCAGATCGGTGATCCCAGCCGCATCGTTGAAGCGACCGGCATCACTACGGTGGCCGACTTCCGTCGGCGCGATGTTGCCGCCGGCGGACAGGGCGCGCCGCTGGTACCGGCCTTCCACGCTGCCGTCTTCGCCGATCCGACCGAAGATCGGGCGGTGCTGAACCTCGGTGGCATCGCCAACCTGACCCTGTTGCCAACCGACGGTCCGGTGCGTGGCTTCGATTGCGGGCCGGCCAATGCCCTGCTTGATCTATGGGCGCAGCGTTGTGGTCTGGGCGAGCGCGACGAAGGCGGCGCGCTGGCAGCCAGCGGGCGAGTCGATCCGGCCCTGCTGGCGCGCCTGCTCGACGACCCGTGGTTTGCCCGGCCGCCACCCAAGAGCACCGGCCGCGAGGACTTCAATGCCGAGTGGCTGCAAGCGCGCCTGGCCGGCGTGAGCGATGTGGCGGCGGTGATGGCCAGTCTGGTGGAGTTGAGTGCGCAAAGCACCGCCCGGGCGCTGCAATCGGCGCTGCCCGGCTGCCGCCGACTGCTGATTTGCGGTGGCGGGACTCACAATCCGCCTTTGCTCGCCGCGCTGGCGCGGGCGCTGCCCGGCGTGACTCTGGAAAGCACCGCACAGCACGGGCTGGCGCCGGATTTCGTCGAAGCCGCCGCTTTCGCCTGGCTCGCCCGCCAGTGCCTGCTGCAACGCCCCGGCGCGCTCGCCAGCGTGACCGGGGCGACGGGCGATCGGGTGTTGGGGGCGGTCTACTATCGGTGAGCGAGAGCGCGCGTCCGTGGACGTCGCGCGAGGTAAGCCTGTATGACAGGTCGGCAGTGTGAGTCCGAGGGCCCAGGGCAAAGGGCCCAGGGCCCAGTCAGATCAAGCGCTGAGGTCGCCTCAACGCTGACCACCCTTGCCGCTACACTGGCGGCCACCCGATTCTCGAGGAGTTCCGATGTCCACTGCCGTAGTCGTAGGTGCCAACCGCGGGATCGGTCTGGCGCTGGTGGAGGCGTTGCGTGCGCGCGGCGACAGCGTCTACGCGGTCTGCCGCAGTGACGGCAGCGCGGCGCGGGCGACCGGGGCATTCGTGATCGAGGGCATCGACGTGACGGTCGCGGCGAGTTTGCAGGCGCTGTCTGCTGCACTCGCTGGCCAGCATGTCGACCTGCTCATCGTCAACGCCGGGGTGCTATCACGCGAGAGCTTCGAGACCCTGGACGCGAAGGCCCTGGAGAGCATCCGGCGCCAGTTCGAAGTCAACACGCTGGCGCCGCTGCGGATCGTGCATGAGTTGCACGGCCTGCTCGGGCGCGGCAGCCGGATCGGTCTGCTGACCAGCCGGATGGGCTCGATCAGTGACAACAGTTCGGGTGGCTACTACGGCTATCGGTCCAGCAAGGCGGCGCTCAATGCGGTCGGCCGTTCGCTGGCGATCGACCTGGCTCCGGCCGGTATCGCGCTGCGTTTGCTGCATCCGGGCTTTGTACGCACCGACATGACCGGCGGCAAGGGCGATGTCGATCCGGCCGAGGCGGCCAGCGGCCTGCTGGCGCGACTGGACGCGCTCGATCTGGATCACAGCGGCCAGTTCTGGCACGCCAATGGGGAACATTTGCCGTGGTAGTGCGAGCGCGGGGTGCGGGGTGCGGGGTTCGAGTCGAGATTGGGTTTC